>NZ_JAQIBL010000047.1 GCF_027859075.1 Oceanispirochaeta sp.
TTTCTGCAGTCCTGATTACGACATGTCTGTGCAGCCTGTCGGACTTAATCATTATTGTTCTATTTTTGATCTTTTCCATCTCTTCTTCGTCACTCAATTGTCAAATATGCTCGATATTCTCCTCATTCGTTCCTAAAATAGAAGAAAAATCTCTAAAAATAGTTTCAAAAGCACTAAGTCCGACAGACTGCCAGTCCTTGTTCTATCCAGAAGAAGGGATTATTATCTATAGAAATCATTCCCCAAAACAGGACTCTTTTATGACATTAAGTGAACATTTTGCCCCCTTTCGAGACAAGACTATAGGTGTTGACCGGAAAATGACTTTGGCCACAGATGAGACCGGTCCTGTTGTCTATGCTGACTGGGTTGCCAGCGGCCGTCTCTATGAGCCCATCGAAGAGTTTATGACCGTAAACATTGGTCCTCTTATAGGTAATACTCATACAGAAACCACACTGACCGGCACGACTATGACCCGTGCCTATAAAGATGCCAGGCAGAAAATAAAAACACATGTGGGTGCAGATAACCGGGACTCCCTGTTCATGGCCGGTTTTGGCATGACCGCCGCCATCAGTAAGCTGCAGCGGATCCTGGGACTGCGCCTTCCTGAAGGCTGTCCTGAAACCTGCCATGGCGAGAACAAACCACTCGTCATCGTGACCCATATGGAACATCACTCCAACCAGATCAGCTGGGAAGAGTGTGCCTGCGATGTTGAAATCCTGCCTCGTGTGAATTCAACAGGCCTTCCTGATTTGCAGTCTCTGGAATTTCTTTTGAAAAAGAACAAAGATAGACCCCTTTTGATCGGTGCTTTCTCGGCCTGCAGTAATGTGACCGGGATTATTACACCCTATTATGAAATGGCCAAAATGATGCATCGAGCCGGAGGATACTGTTTTATAGACTTTGCAGCCTCAGCTCCCTATGTGGATATAAATATGCATCCGGAAGACCAGGAAGAGCGGTTGGATGCCATTTATTTCTCACCACATAAATTTCTGGGAGGACCCGGTTCCTCTGGAGTTCTGGTGCTGAGTAACGACCTGTATCAACGTGCCGTTCCCGATCAGCCCGGAGGAGGGACTGTCAAATGGACGACTCCCTTCGGGAGTCACAGTTATTTTGAAGAAATTGAAATCAGGGAAGACGGGGGAACTCCCGGGTTTCTGCAGGCTATCCGGGCTGCTCTGGCCATTGAGGTGAAAGAAGCCATGGATCCGGTTAAAATCAGAGCCCGGGAAGAGGAACTCTATAAGATCCTCCTGGATGAACTGAGGCAGGAACCCCTTGTCTATATGCTGGAACCTCAAAATAAAGACCGCTTGAGCATCGTTTCTGTATATGCCCTGGGAGAGCATCATAACCTGATTGTGAAACTTCTGAATGACCGTTTCGGCATTCAAAGCAGGGGTGGATGCAGCTGTGCCGGAACCTACGGACACATCCTTTTTTCTATTAATCATAATACCTCGCAGAAAATTACGGATATGATTGATCATGGTGACCTGACACAGAAACCGGGCTGGGTGAGGATTTCACTGCATCCCACCATGACCGATGATGAAGCCCGGTTCATCGGGCAAGCTGTTGTTCAGGTGATCAGAAACTTTAAGACCTGGGGAAAAGATTATGATTTTCACCAGGAAAGCGGTGAGTTTACCCGAAAAGCAGGAGAGCTGGCAATTCCCGATTTAATGAAAGAATTCAGACCCTGATATCCGATATTAATGATCTAAAAAAGCCGGACCTATCCCTGGTTGAGGGGTTCTGGTTTACACAAAAAGCAGAACCATAATTCCCAATAAAGAGTCAATAAATAAAACTTGACATATTTCCATATCGTTGTATAATAAAAACAGATTTCATAATGTGAAATCATGAATAGTCTTTTTAAATATGGAGTTCTTATTGATGACATCCCTGAACCGTGTGAAGTTAGCCCTGAATCACCAGGAAGCTGATCGTGTTCCTTATGATTTGGCCGGAACAACAGTCACCAGCCTTTCCGGGGTTGCCTTTACAAGAGCCATGAATCTAAGAGGTCTGCCCGCAGATTATGATGATTCTAAAACTGTGGATATCGTCTCTCAAATCATCATTCCTCCCGAGGATATGCTGTTAAGACTAAAAGCCGATACAAGGCGGGTCGGAGCAGGCCGAGTCCTGGATCAGGACAAAGTCTTAAAAAAAAATGAAAATACCTGGTCTTTTACTGATCAGTTCAACTGTGTTTGGGAGATGGTGGAAGGAAAAGATTACTACTTCAATCAGACTTCTCATCCTCTGGAACAGTATGAAGATATGAAGGACGTGCTCAAGAACTTGAGTCTTCCGGATTTATCGGGCAGAAAGAAAGAGTATTTTGATCTTTTTGATGCCCAGCGAGAAGGCCTGGCTGGTGCTGCCCTGATAGCCGACAGAAACTGTGCGGGTCTGACCGAGATGTACCTCCGTTTCAGAGGCTATGAAAAAGGCTATATGGATATGGCTTTGTATCCGGATGAAACGAGAGACATCATGGACCGGATTGCAGATCACAAGATGCAATACTGGGATATTTTCGGGGATTATATTAAAGAACGCAAGTTGGAAAACGAATTTCTTGTTGTTGCCGAATGTGATGATCTGGGAACACAGCAGTCTCTTCTTGTCTCGGAAGGCATGCTGGAGGATCTTGTCTTCCCCGCTATGAGGACCTATCTGGCTTTTATTAAAAAGAAAATGCCCTGGGTCAAAATCTTCTTTCATTCCTGCGGGGCCGTCCGCCCCTTGATCCCCACACTCATCGAGATGGGAATTGATATTCTGAATCCTGTCCAGTACACCGCCTCTACCATGGATCTTGCCGGTCTGAAAAAGGATTTTGGCAAGGATCTGACCTTCTGGGGCGGAGGTGTGGATACCCAGGGAACCCTCTCCAAGGGGAGTCCTGAGGAAGTGAGAGACGAGGTTAAAAAGAATATTGATATCCTGGCTCCAGGCGGGGGATTTGTCTTTGTACCTGTCCATAATATTCAGGAAGATGTACCTCCCGAAAATTTCTGGGCCATGTGGGATGCCTGGTATGAGTTTTCTGGGTACTGAGGTTTAAAACTGGTTTATACCGGATGTGAATCCGGAAAAAAATAGAGGAGTCTATGTTATGAAAAAGTATCTTGTTTTTGCTCTTATGTTGTTAGTTGCTCTCTCTTTCTCATGGGGAGAAGGACAGAAAGACAGCGATGAAATGGAAGTGTATACCATGAAATTTGGTCACTCCATGCCTGCTGACACGTCTAGACATCAGTCACTGCTGGTCTTTAAAGACTTTGTGGAAAAAGAATCCGATGGCAGAATCGTTGTCGAAATCTATCCTTCAGGACAGCTTGGAAAAGAGGCAGAAATGCTGGAAGCTCTGAAGCTCGGTTCTCAGGAAGGCTATCTTGGTGGAGTCTTTGATTCTATCACTCCTAAGCTGAACCTGTATCTTATGCCTTTCCTTTTTGCAGATCAGGATGCCCTGATGAGATTTGCAGACTCTGATCTTGGTCAGGAAATCAATGAATCTGCCGAACAATATGGAATAAAACTCCTTGCAAACGGCGATGCCGGTTCAAGAAATGTAACCAACAATATCAGACCTGTTCATACACCTGCTGATATGAAAGGTTTGAAAATGAGAACTCCTCCTGTTGAAGCCATCATCAAAACGATGGATGCTTTGGGAGCAAACCCCGTTTCAATCCCCTATGTAGAAGTTTACATGGCACTGAAAACCGGAGTTGCCGACGGTCAGGAAAACCCCTTCATGAACATTGCCACAATGAAGTTTCAGGAAGTACAGAAATACATGACCATCATGCATTACATGTTTAATCCTGAACCCTTCTGTGTCGCTCTTGACTGGTATAACTCTCTGCCTTCTGACCTTCAGGCTATCCTGGATAAGGGTGCAGACGTTTATACTGTGAACCAGAATAAACTGCGCGCCGAAAGTTCTGATCAGTATCTGCAGATCATCAAAGACGCCGGTGTAGAAGTTTATACTCCCACAGCTGCCGAAAGACAGCAGTTTATTGACGCTTGTGCACCCGTTTATGACTACTATATCGATAAGGGCTTTTTTACCCAGTCTGAGCTGGACAGAGCAATCTCTATTGCATCTGGAAAGTAATTTAATTTGACATTTTAGACCGTCCTTAGGGGCGGTCTATTTTTCTATTCCGAGGGTGTAAATGAATAAATTTATAAAAACACTGGATAGAATCCTATCTGTGTTCTGTTTTTCGATGATGGGAATCATGACTGTGGGTATTATCATGTCCGTTTTCCTTCGTTATGTCTTCAATATTACTTTTGTGAAAGCGGAAGAAGCGATCACCATGGTCTTTGTGGCCACGACATTCTTTGGTGCAGCCCTGGGAATCCGGGAGTATGATCATATAAATATTGCCTATTTCCGTGATAAAGGAGGCCCCCGGGTCAGAAGATATATCGATGTTTTTGTGAATGTTATTATTATCTTTGTAATGATCTTCCTCTTCAAGAACAGTCTGATCTGGATTGATAAGGTGGGTGATGTCCGCTCCCCTGGTATGCAGGTTCCCACAAAATATCTCTATGTGATGGTCCCTATCAGCAGTGTGCTGTCTATCTTCTATGCTCTGGTCAATATTCTTAAAGATTTCATGCATATTGATAAACCTGAGTATGGTTATGAACGGGTCGCATTCGGCGATGACGGAATCTTTGTAGAAGATAATGAAATTAAGGATCAGGGGGTTCTTTCATGAGTATGTTGATAATGATGATATGTCTGTTTCTGCTGATCCTTCTCAGTGTTCCCATCGCCTATTCACTGGGTGCCTCAGGACTCCTGTATCTTTTGCTGGAGCAACCTGCCTTTATATCCACTCTGCCTCAGCGGGTCTGGTCGGGGACAAACAGCTTTGTCATCATTGCCATGCCTCTCTTCATTCTGGCAGGTGAGCTAATGAACAGGGGGGGGCTGACTAGAAGGCTGATTAACTTCAGTCTACTGACAGTGAAACCCATCCGGGGAGGCCTGGGAGAGGTTAATGTGGTTGCTTCCATGATCTTCGGCGGTATTTCCGGCTCTTCTGTTGCTGATACTTCTGCCTTAGGGTCGGTTCTTATCCCGAATATGATTAAAAAGGGGTACAGCAAGGGGTTCGCTACAGGAATCACCGTAGCTTCTTCCACCATGGGAATGATCATTCCGCCCAGTGTGCCTATGCTGATGTACGCCATGATTTCCGGAGCGTCTGTGGGGAAATTATTCCTGGCAGGAATGATTCCGGGTATCCTCATCGGCTTCTCTCAGCTTGTGCTCGTTTATTTCTACTCCGCCAGGAAAGGGTATCATCCCCCCCGGGAAAAAGTCAGTTTTCAGGAAATCTCCAAAACAACCAGAGATGGTCTTCTGGCTATTGTCATGCCTCTGGTCATCGTGCTATCTGTATCCACAGGTGTGGCAACAGCCAGCGAATCCGCGGGAATTGCCGTTTTGTATTCACTGATATTGGGATTCTTCCTGTATAAGGAACTGACAGTCAAAGACATGCCGGGCATCTTGAAAAAAACAGTCATGATGTCCAGTTCCATCATGATCATCGTCGGTTTTTCGATGATTTTTACATGGATACTGGCGGTTGAACAGATCCCTGCCATGGTGGCTAACTTCATCATGGGACTCGAGATTCACCGATTCTGGATACTTCTGTTTATTGATATCCTGATCCTTTTTGTTGGAACCTTTGTGGATGTTGCACCCGCCCTGCTGCTGCTTTGTCCCATTCTGCTTCCGGTGATGGGCTTTTTTGGTGTGGATGAGCTGCAGTTTGGAGCCATCATGATAACTGGCTTAGCCATCGGTCTGGTCACTCCCCCCGTGGGAATGTGCCTCAATGCCGCCAATAAGATCTGCGGTATGCCCATAATGGATATATTCAAGAGTGCACTGCCTTTCATTATCTGTAATGTCATGGTTCTGCTCCTGGTGACCTATGTACCGGAAATCAGCACATGGCTGCCTTCCCTTTTTATGTAATTGAATTGAAAAAATAAGAATTATGAGGAGATAAATATTATGGCTATTAGTTTTGATTTAAAAGGAAAAACAGCAATCGTAACCGGCTGCAGTACTGGATTGGGACAGGGCATCTGTCTGGGAATGGCCGAAGCCGGCGCCCGGGTTGTGGGTGTTGACTATGTTGCCGCTCCCGAAACTGCGAAAATGATCGCGGATCTGGGCGGAGAATTCACCGGCATTGAAGCGAACCTCTTGTCTATCGATCCCATTCAGGGCATCCTGGACCAGACCCTCGCCAAGTACGGTTCCGTCGATATTCTTGTGAACAATGCGGGAATCATCCGGAGAGAAGACTCCATCAATTTCAGCGAAAAAGACTGGGATGATGTTATGAATATCAATATCAAGACGGTATTTTTCTTCTGTCAGGCTGTGGGTAAACAGTTTATGAAACAGGGAAATGGCGGAAAGATCATTAACATTGCATCTATGCTCTCCTTCCAGGGCGGGATAAGAGTTCCTTCCTATACAGCCAGCAAGAGTGCCGTCATGGGACTGACCAGACTCCTGGCCTGTGAGTGGGCCAAAGACAACATCAATGTGAATGCCATTGCCCCGGGGTATATGAATACCAACAATACTGAGGCTCTGAGAAAGGACCCCGAAAGATCCGCGGCCATTCTCGGACGTATTCCTGCAGACAGATGGGGACTTCCCGCAGATGTTGCCGGACCGGCTGTATTCCTGGCTTCTTCGGCCAGCGACTATGTCAACGGTTATACCCTGGCAGTAGACGGGGGATGGCTGGCTCGTTAATATCGGGATAGGCCGGAGCTTTACTGCCTCCGGCCGCCCATTCGTATAGGAGGATATCTATGGCCGTGCAGATTCTTGACAAATCCTTTCTGGTCCTCGAAACCCTCTCCCGGGAAATTACCGGGTTGACCGTTTCCGAGCTCTCAAAGAGGGTTGATCTGAATATCACCACGGTTCATAGAATCCTGGGCACTTTTGCCGACCGGGGCTATATCCGTCAGGATCAGGATAAGCGATATTGCCTGAGCCTGAAGTTTATTGAACTATCGAGCTCCTATCTGAATGGGCTTGATTTGAAACAGATTGCTGAACCCTTCCTCAAGGATCTCACATCCTCATTGAAGGAGACTGTTTTTCTGGCAACTCTAATGGACAATCAGGCAGTCTATATTGACAAACATGAAATATACCAGAATCTGAGGTGCTACACAGTACTGGGAGAACGCAAACCCCTTTACTGCACCGCCCTGGGGAAATCACTGCTCCTGGGTTTCAATGAAAAAGAATTGAATCACTATTTTGAAACCTGTGAGTTTGAAGTTTTCACAGAATTTACCATAACCGATAAAAACAAGCTTCGGAAGGAACTGAAAATCAGTTCTGCAAGGGGTTGGACCGTGGACGACGAAGAAGCAGTGCCCGGCCTCATCTGCTTTGCCGCGCCGATCTTCGATTACAGGGGGCATATTATTGCCTCTGTGAGTACGTCATTTAATAAAGAGGACCTTCAGGATGATGACCGGATCAGGATCACTGATCAATTACTGGAAGTCTCAGGAAAGATATCTAAAAGAATGGGATATAAGAAGCAGGAGAAAATAAAATGAAAAAAACAGCTCTCTATAAAGGGAATCAAACCATAGAAATTGTTGAGAGAGAAAATGAGGTCCTGAAACCCGAAGAGGTTCGTCTGGATGTGGCCTATTGCGGTATCTGCGGTACCGACCGGCATGCCTTCCATGGTGTCATGGATGGGCGAATCGGAAATGATGCGGTCATCGGTCATGAAATGTCAGGTATCATTACAGAAATCGGATCAGCCGTTAAGGATCATAAAATCGGTGATGCCGTGGTCGTCAGACCCCTGGACTGGTGTGGAGAATGCCCCACCTGTAAGAGAGGATTCACTCATATCTGTGAAAACCTGAAATTTGTTGGCCTGGATTCGGAAGGAGCCTTTCAGTCTTCCTGGAATGTGAATCAGAGAATCCTTCATAAAGTTCCCAAAGGTGTCTCTCTTAAAGTAGCCTCCCTGGCAGAACCTCTAGCTGTGGCCTGTCATGATGTCAGACGATCGGCAATCTCATCAGATGATTTTGCCCTGATCATCGGTGGGGGACCTATCGGCATTCTCATCGCTCAGGTGCTCAAAAACAAGGGAGTCAATTTTGTGCTCTCCGAGGTTAACGAGACCCGTCTTTCTATTGCCCAATCTCTTGGTATCAAGACTCTAAATCCCATAAAACAGGATATGGCCGCATCCATTAAAGAGATGAATAAGGGTTCTCTGGCAGATGTCGTCTTTGAGGTCTCTGCTTCACAGCCAGGAGCTCTGTCGATGACAGCATTTACAAGACCCAGAGGGAAGATCGTTCTGGTGGGGATATACGGCAAAAATCCAGAAGTCTGCCTTAAGGATTTTTTCTGGAAAGAACTGGAGCTTTTTGGAGCCCGTGTTTATGAAGCCCGTGACTTTGATGAAGCCCTGGCGGTTCTGAATATTCCCGAATTTCCCTCAGAGGTAATTATTTCCAAGATTTATCCACTGGAACAGATGGAGAAAGCCTTCAAAGATCTGGATGAAGACCTCTCTGTCATGAAGATTCTTATCCAGTGTGGAGATCTGAAATGAAAGAAGTCCTATTGGGAAAGAGTGGGCTGACCGGTTCCGAACTTTGCCTGGGGACAATGTATTTCGGTATTAAAGTTTCCGAGGAAGAGTCTTTCAGGCTCATGGATTACTACTATGACCAGGGCGGGCGCTTCTTCGACACGGCCAATAAATATGCCACATGGGTTCCGGGATTCTCCGAACCTGTGGGGGAATATATGCTGGGCCGCTGGATCAAATCCAGAGGCTGCCGGAAGGATGTTGTGGTCGCCACAAAAATGGGCTTTCCCTATGGTGACGTTCCCCAGGGTTTAAGCCGTCAGTTGATTCTTCAGGAAGTGGATAAGAGTCTGACACGCCTGGGGCTGGAACAGATTGACCTGCTCTATGCTCATTGTGATGATTACAATACTCCACAGGAAGAGACTCTGGAGGCTTTTCATTCTCTGATAAAAGCCGGAAAAGTAAAATCTCTGGGTGCCAGTAATTTTCAAACCTGGAGACTGGCAAAGTCAAATCTGCTGGCACAGGAAAAGGGCTTGACTCCCTATAGCTGTCTTCAGGCTAGGCTTTCTGTTCTTTGGCCTAAAGTCAATTCCAATTTCGGCAGACAACTCCCTGCTAGTGTGGACGTTCTGGATTACTGTAAACACGAAAATGTGGCATTGCTTTGTTATTCTCCCCTGCTTCAGGGGTTTTTCGGGAGAACAGACCGCACCATTCCGGAGGAATACAATACCCCTCAGAATCAGGAAATTGTAAGATTGTTCAGACAGGAAGGGGAGGTGCAGAACCTGTCAGCCAACACTCTGGTCATCAGCTGGATGAGATCTCAAGGATTTATTCCCCTGATTACCGGAAGCACGATACAGCAGATGAAGGAGAATATGGATTCCCTCTCCTGCTCTGTCTCCCCTGACTGTGATGACAAAATCAAGGATTTGTATTATCCTCATCAAGAATAAAAATGAGTATACAATCCATAGACCGAGCCTGCGACATTATAGAATTACTCTCCCATACTCCCCGGGGAATGATCTTAAGCGACATGGCCCACGCCCTGTCGCTCCCGGTCAGCACTGTCTACAGAATTTCTGCAGATCTGGTAAAAAAAGGATATGTCGACAAAAGCAAGGATATGAATATCTATAAGATTGGATTGAACTTCATCGATCTTTCCAGCCTGTTTCTCACAAACCTGGAATTGAAAACAGAGGCTCATCCATATCTGATGGAATTGTCCCGGCAGGTTGGCTTTCCTGTTTTTCTGGCGACTATGTTGGATCATGAAGTTTGCTACATCGACAGGATCGCTCCCCTGGATGCGGACAAAGCCTACTCCATTGTCGGGCAAAAGCGGTCTCTCTTCACAACGGCTCTGGGGAAGGCTCTCATCATGGATTTTAGTGATGAGGATGTATCAGCCCTCATCAAAGAGAGGGGCATCACTCGGTATACACCTTATTCCATTACCGATCCTGAGGATTTCAAGGAAGAGCTGAAGAAATGCAGGGAACGTGGCTGGTCTACGGATAATCAGGAAGACAGACTGGATTTTCAATGTGTCGGCGTTCCGGTCTATGACTTCAGAAAGAATATTGTCGCCTCTATCAGTACCAGCTGGGGTAAGAAGCATTTCAGCAGGATGGATATCCCCTCTGTTGCCCTTTTGGTTCAATCGGCAGCACAAAAAATTTCTGAACGGCTGGGTTCTCATTTCAACAGCTGACCCTGAAAAACAAACTCATCAATAATATCCCCCCGCCGTGGGAAATCTCATGTATATTGGAATCAGTGGAAAATCAAGGAGAAGAACATGGGCACTTCAGAACTTCTGTCATTGGCAGATCATACCAGAGAATTAATCACGACTGCGGGTGCATTAGGACAGTTTGATGCCGCATTTGATGCCCTTTGGCCGGGTGCCTCTGTTTTTCTCGTGGCTGATGAAAACACATTGCCCCTCATTGACATCAATACCGAGGGCTGCCGTCGTCTGGCAGTCCCTGCTGGACAGTTCATTTTTCCAGGAGCTCCTGTTCTCGAGGCAGATTACCGTCATGTTCAGACATTGAAACGAATCCTGTCATCTACCCCGAATGTCATTCCTATTGTGATTGGCAGTGGTACATTGAACGACCTGTGCAAGTGTGCCTGCGGAGAATTGAACCGGGACTATGGGGTGATCGCAACGGCAGCCTCGGTTGATGGTTACGCCTCGGATGGGGCGGCTCTCGTAAAAGAGGGCATCAAACAGACCATACCCTGTCCGGCACCTGTCCTCATCATCGGAGATCCGGAAATCCTGAAAACGGCTCCCCCTGAAATGACGGCTTCCGGTTATGCCGACCTGGCAGCGAAAATTCCCGCCGGGGCAGACTGGATTTTGGCAGACATCATCAATGAAGATCCAATTGACACTATTGTCTGGAAAGAACTGCAGAATCCGCTCCGTTCCCGTCTTACTTATCCTACATCCCTGGTTGCTCTCTTTGAAGGACTCAACCTCTCGGGACTGGCCATGCAGTATCTTAAGAAATCACGCCCCGCTTCGGGAGCCGAGCACATGATGAGCCATATCTGGGAGATGGAGCATTACAGTTATCAGGGCAAGAGTCCTTCCCACGGCTTTAAGGTAGCCGTCGGGTCTGTGTGTACCTTAAAGGCAATGCACTGGCTCATGGATAGGGGGCTGACACAAAGGGACTTTGAGAAAGCACTCGAAAACCCTCCCCTGGCAGCTGTGCGGGAGTCAATCATCCCTGAACTTTTTCCCTTTTTGGAAGATCGGACTTTTCTGTATGAAGTGAATCAAAAGGTTTATGGTGATCCTGATCGTTTTGGTCGACGCCTTGAAGAGATCAGGAGAGAGTGGGACCAGGTGTGTTTTGCCTGGAAGGAGTACCTGCCCTCAGAAAAAGAGTTTGCTTCCATGCTGTCAACAGCAGGAAGCCCCTCATGCCCCGGGGATCTTGGACTGACCTGGACTCAATGCGGCATGACAGTTGTTCAGGCCCAGTATTTAAGAGATCGGTATAGCATTCTGGATCTGCTGAATGACATGAGTCTGACCTCTGAGTTCCGGATATCTCTCGAGGCTCTTGATTGAATATATTTTGATGAAAAATAAAACTGCAAGCCCTTTTAGAAATATACCTACCGATTCAATGATTCTATTACTATCATCATCATTTCTTCTTCTGACAGCACTGCAGTTTCTTCTTATCCAGTCTAAGATTCAGGATGCAGATCGTTTCGCATGGCAATTTTATACACTATTGGGAATTTCTTTGGTTATCAGCTTGTTTAATTTTTTAAATACATCAATGAGAACAGTCGGATTATTTATAAAACTATGTTTGTTGTTCTTAATGACTTATCCCCTGGGATCTTATATCTGGATTGGTTTTTCCCTTTTTTTATCATTAGTTCTGGAAATCGTGATGTATATTGAATATCCCCGCAGTTCCTGGTTCATGATAATCAGTCTCATCTTTTCCATGATGCTCCAGAAACCGAGAAATGCTTTTCATTCTGAACTTCAAGGACCTGCAATACATGATCTGATCAGCTTTGTATCTTACTCTCTTTTCAGTATCATTATTCTCAGCCTTTATGCAAAAAATAAAAAAATTCTAAAAGAAGAAAAACAGTTGACAGGCCGTCTGGATGATGCAATGAGCAGTATGGCAAAAGCAAACCTGGGATTTCAGTCCTATACAAACAGCCTGGAGCTGGAAACTCTTAAAAAAGAAAGGAAGCGGGTTTCCAGAGAAATTCATGATACGGTGGGTTACTCACTGACAAACATCAGAATAATGCTGGATGCTGCCAGTCTGATGATCGAGAAAAATCCTGAAGAATCGGGAAATCTAATAGGAAAATCAATGTTGGAAGCCAGCTTTTGCCTTGAAGAAACCAGAGCTGCAATGAGACTCCTCAGATCAAAGGAATTAGCACGTCCTAAAGGCTTAAGAGCGTTCTTTCAATTAGTTTCCGTTTTTGCCGATGCGACGGGCATACAGGTTCAGACTGAGTTTGGAAACTCTCCTGACAGTTTTGGAATACCCATAGACAAAGCCGTTTTCCGGTTTATACAGGAGGGATTAACCAATTCTTTCAGGCATGGCCGTGCTACAGAAATCCATATTTATTTCTGGATTCAAGATCAGGTTTTGAAAGTCAGTATGCAGGATAACGGAAGAGGGACGGCTGTCATGGATGAAGGTATCGGAATTACCGGCATGAAAGAAAGATTGGATGAGTTAAATGGTAAATTGGACTACTATAATATTACAGGCGGATTTGAAGTGACCATCAGCATACCATTGCATGATAAAAACCGTCTGACAGAGGATAAGATGTGATAAAACTGTTGCTCGTGGACGATCAGGTTTTGTTTGTTGAAACACTGCAAACTGTTATTTCAATGAAAGCAGAAGATATTGATATAGTAGGAAT
>NZ_JAQIBL010000048.1 GCF_027859075.1 Oceanispirochaeta sp.
TGATTGAATCATTACTGGGATAATACACAAAACGGAGAATTCCATTATGAAGAATCAATTTAAAATAACAAATTATTTAGAAGTATCATGAGAAAAAATGCTCTTCAAATGCGTACAAAAATATTGCTCCTCTGTATTTCCAGTACGCTGATAGCGTTGTCCATTCAAACGCTGTTCTTTCAAAATTCTGCTTCGTCTATTGTGTATGAATTAGAAAAAAGAGCCAGTATCAATTCTTTGGAGAACATGCAGAATGAATTGTACGGTTTAATAAAATCCTATGAAAACAATCTTATAAAAATTTACACCGAATCCAGTTTTATCACCGATTTGACAGTACCCCTTCCTCTGGAAGATATCAGGGACAAATATGATAGTTTTGCCTATCATTTAGCTCTGAATTTTTTTGAACCAAAATACAATGTGGGTGCCATATATCTTTATAATCATGATGATGAATTGATATCAAGTTACCGTTTTGCCAATACTCCCAGGTATAATTATCCCGAAAATATATTTGATGACGCAAAACAAAATAATGCAGACACTGTTTTAAATTATGTTCATTCCAGTAATAAAACAATGCTGGTCTCCAGCTACTTCAACGAAAGCAGTTCCCGGAATATTATTCGTTTTGTATTGAATATCTACTCCAGTAGAAATATGGAAAAAATTGGGTACATCGTTTGCGACGTGAATACCAATAGTTTTACTCAAATTATCAGAAAATACGTCTATTCTCCCGATCAATTTGTCTGGCTGCAGCCATCAGGAGATCGGCCTCTGCTTCAGTTCGGAGAATTAAGCGATCTTATGACTCCCTTTTACAATGAAACCTCGAGCCGCATTTCAGCCGGAAGTATTCAGTTGGAAGAGTCCCACGTCGTTAAGGGAAGTGTTTTTATGAACCTGCCTCAGGAAAAATATGATCTGATTTCCTTCTCTTTGACAGCTCAATATCTTTTAGAAGAGAGCCAGATCATCCTGAGGAAAAATATGCTGATCATTGCCTTTTTGATTACCCTTATTGCCACTATCGCTGTTGTGTTTCTGTCCAGCTTTATTACAACCCCCTTGAAGTTGATTGTCGGGAATCTGGAGAAAATAAGAGACGGAGAAACCAGAATCAGGCTGGATATCAGGAAAAAAGATGAGATCGGGCTTTTAGCACAGACAATCAATGAGATGCTGGATCAGATCCAGAAATTGGTAGCACAGGAATATCATCTGGAAATGCTCCTCAAGCAGGCGGAATACAGAACATTACAGGCTCAGGTAAATCCGCACTTTCTGTATAATTCTTTGGATACCATGAGTGGAATCGCCGCTTCTCAAAATTGTAAACAGGTCAGTCTTCTGTGTAATGCTCTTTCCAACGTATTCAGATACAGCATTGATATGAAGGACCCTTTATCAACCATTGATAAAGAGATCCTTCATATCAAAAACTATATGTACATCATGAATACAAGAACAAAGAACAGCATAGAGCTTGAAATCCAGTTGATGCAGGACCTCATGAACATAAAAATTCCCAGATTAACCCTTCAACCCATTGTTGAGAACTCGGTTAATCATGGATTAAAGAACAAACGGGGTATCAAGAAGATTTATATAAAAGCTGTTTGGGAAAATGATGATGTTATCCTGACCATTACAGACAATGGAGTTGGAATGGATACCGAAAGAATCCAGGGGCAACTGTCAGTCGATCCGGAAAGGACTCTTGGATTGAAATCCTCCATTGGTCTGTCCAATATTCACTCCAGAATCTACATGCTTTTTGGACCATCTTATGGCGTATCTCTCTCTAGTAAATTCGGCGAAGGCAGTACCGTTTCTTTACGAATCCCCCAAAATATGAAGGATTCCCGACTGATATGAAAAATGAAATGCTGAAATTACTGATAGTCGATGATGAACCCTGGAATTTTGAAAATCTTAAAACAATGATCCGTTGGAAGGATCTGTCCATTGAGATACTGAGACCCGCAAGAGATGGTGAAGAAGCCTTGAGGATCTTTCATGATGAAGAGCCGGATATTATCCTGACCGATATCAATATGCCTTTTATAAATGGAAATGAATTGATAAAACAAGTGAAGGCTAAATGTTCTAAAGTTCAAACCATTGTTGTCAGCGGATATGACGATTTTTCCTATGTCCGTGAAGCACTCCTACACGGGGCTATAGATTATTTGCTGAAACCGGTCACAAAAAAAGCCCTCCTTGACGTCATCAATAAGGCTATTACGGTCATTGGGGACAACAGCAAGGACGAAGACGAAAAAGCAAAGACTCATGATAAACTTCTGCAGGCCTCCTCTTTCATCTCCGATGGTGAGTACAGCCAGCTTTTAAAAGATATTACATTTTCGGAAAAACATACTCTTCTCTCCCATTTGGAACTTGAATACTCCATGTACACCTTTGTCCTTTTCAGACTCATCGATTTTAATCTTATATCCCGTAAGAGTGAAATTCCATTGTATAAAATGGCCTACAATGTAAAAAAGGAAATCGAAGGGTTTTCGGGAAAATCTAAAACATTGGTCTTTAATAATATTTACTCCAGAAATGACTTTATTCTTATTACGAATACTGATCGTAAAGGAATAGAGGATATGTACGGGATAGTTCCAGGTGTTCTGAAAAAAAGATTTGGTACCAGAATCAGGATGTTTATAAGTCAATCCTATTTTTCTTTTGATAAGATATACAATATCTATTCAGAAGCATGCCTCACCCTGTCATTAAGGCACGTCAATGATATAAAAGCTGTTTATACCCTGGAAACAACCAGGACTGTCAACATCAAAAAACGAATAACCTCAGAACAAGTGCGGCATTTAACCTTTGCTATTCAATCAAAAAATAAGGGGCTTGTCCGTGAAATCATCTTTAACGAAATGGGGTTCAATAAAAAAAGTCTGCCGCATTGGCTCATTCTGGAAGTCAGTCAATCCATAGAGTATTTGACAGGTATTTTTATGCACAATTTTCAAACTGAAGCGGGTATCATCCTATCGATAGAAAATTTTAACTATCTACTGAATGCCGCCTTGAATTCTGAAGACTTCGATGAAATGTGCAGTCTCCTTGCACAATTACTGGATGATATACTTCCCCTCCATCAGAATATAGGGAGCAGTGCCTCCATGGCAAAGACCATAACATGTGTTTGTGAATATATTGATGAATATTATTTCAGGAACATTTCATTAAGTTCCCTGGCCAGTATCTTCTCCATAGAGCGTTCCTATTTATGCAGGTCCTTTAAAGCCTATACCGGCGAAAATCTTATGTTATCTATAGCCAAGAAAAGAATTCAGAAAGCTCAGGAATATATAAAACAATCTGTACTCTCTCATGACAGTTTAACCCAGAAAGAGCTGAACCTGACGGAAATATCAGACCTGGTAGGTTATGAAGAATATTCATACTTCAATAGAGTATTTAGAAAAATTACCGGTTTGAGTCCCAGCGACTATCGCGCCGGTTTTAAAGAGGAGTCAGAAATATGCGCAGAATAAAAATGGTTCTTCTTCTCCTCGTCTACCTATTCATAAACTTCAGTTTTTTAGGCTGCCAGGCAAAAAAATCAGAAAAAGCATTGGAAAAGCAGCCCCGGATAAAGGAAAAAATAATATTAACGGTGCTGGCGGGGCAATCCACATCTGATCCGGGAATTGAAGAGATCTTCACCGAAGTGATTGAGAAAAGAATCCCGGGTGTTGAACTCTTCTGGGAAAGAATGGATTGGGGTGAACAATTTGAGTCTCAAATGCTGATTCGTTTTGCTGCCGGTGAAATCCCTGACATCATGATAGGTAAAGCACAGGATATTAAAATTTATGCCCCAACGGGAAATATTGCGGAAATTCCGGATAATCTTGTTGAACTCATTCGTCCGGAGATCATACCTTCTGTCAGCATCTCCGACAGGGTCTATGGTCTTCCCTATAACGCATTCTACCAGGGGGTTCTTTATAATAAAGATATTTTTGAAGACAATAATATTCCGATCCCTCAAAACCGGCAGGAACTGGAAACTGTTATTGTCCGGCTCAACTCACTCGGAATCCACCCTTTTGCAGCGCATTTTGAGGAAACCTGGTATACCGCCAATATCTTTATGCAGGTAGCCATTGGTGAGATATTCAGTAAAAATCAGGATTGGGGCAATCAGTATCGCTCCGGTTCAATCTCTTTCATTGAAAATGAATCCATTCGCAACTGTTTCGAAAATTTAGAAACAATATTAGATAACTCCTGGAGTGACGTCATGAGTGTGAATCTTTTTGAGTGTGATGGACGCTTCGCCGCATCCAAAGCAGCCATGTACCTCACAGGAACCTGGTCTTTACAGAATATTGAAGCCCTCAATCCCTCTCTTCGAATTGGGATTTTCCCTTTTCCCAATCGGGACGGTGATGCTAAATTGATTATTGAACCCAATTTAACATTTATGAAAAGTACTTCTCCCGAACATTCGGAATTGATTGATAAGGTCTTCCAGGTTTTGCTTGAAGATGAAGTTCTTGCTAATCAGATTTCTGATTATACGAAGACAACGACAGTTTTAAGATCCATAAGTCCCCAATACCCCCAGAAAATACAGGAAGATATTCTAACTTTTGAACAAAATGACCAGGTGATCGATGCTACTATTGGCAATTCTCAATTGGTCTGGACCTTTCAGGAGGCCTTGGCCCAAAAAACGGTTGAGTGGCTCCGGGGCAGCATGACTCTTGAATCTGTCTTGGAATATGCTGATCAGTTGAATGTATCAGATTGATTACATAGTTCGTTATATCTATTATTGGTAGGAAATTCTAATAAATAATTGCGTATCATAAATCGGGAAATTGCTGAGAATAGAACAGGAATTAAAACTGGGATTCAAGGGTGTGATGATCAGTCCCAAAGGATCAACCCAAAGCTGTCGATCACAGGGAACGGTTCTTAAGGCTTGATTGCAGCTGGTTCCCGGCATGTCAGCAGTAGTCAAAATCCGGACTCCTGACAATCTGGGTGATTTTCTGCCCTGGTAAGGAAAAATATCCAGGGAAATCCTTTTAGGAGTTTCTGTATTTGTGGGGCGAATGTCCCACATGACGCTTAAAGTATTTACCAAAAAAAGACTGGGATGGAAAATTCAATTGATCGCTGATTTGCTGTATTGTCATATTCGTTGATTTTAAGAGGGCTTTGGCCTCCAGAATTACATAATTATTGATCCATTCGCTTGCCGAGCTTCCGCTGAACTCCCTGACGACTTTCGATAGATACTTCGGTGTAAGACACAGCTTCTCTGCATAAAAATCCAGGGCCCTGTGTTCACTGAAGTTTTCCTGTGCACTCAATAAAAACTCTTCAACAAGAATCTCTTTTTTCGATTTGTTCCGGCTTTCAGGGATCTTATGAAACTGGTAGCTGGAAGTATAAAAAAAGACCTGTAACAGGTGTTTTACAATTTCCCTGCGGTGAGGGTTGTCTTTCATCCGTACCATCTTTTGTAGAATGCGATAATAGTCGATCATTGATTTCAGATCTTCATCATTCAGCCGGGTCCAGGGATTTTTATGAACTGAAATGGAGAAGGGTATTCTTTCCTGTGTATTCATAAACATGCTGTTGACAAATCGCTTGGACATGATGATGAACAGCCCTGAAAAATCATCGCTTAAATATTCATATTGCAGAATCTGATCGGGAAGAACAATAAAGAGGCAGGGAGCCTGAGTCTCATAAGTTTTCAGGTTGATCCTCCCTTTCATTGTCCCCTTTAAGCAAATGATGGCCGTTGTGACATCAACCTTGAAGGGATAATTGAATGCGGCTGATATGATGGGATTTTCAAGTAATAAAAAATCATCATCTATGGAATCCACCTCTTCATTTTCCAATTCAACATGCCAGTTAAAAAGTGAAATTATATTTTTCATAGTAACTTAATATATCATGTAATGTGTTCTATATGGAGTATATATCTATAAAATACATCATATAGACCAACAATGAGGTCTATATGACCTTTCTTTTGAAGGAGATAGCTTTTATCTTATTCCTGTATACAGCATTTAAAAACAATAGAATTACAGGAGTCAGATTGTATGGAAATTAAGAATAAAGTAGTCGTTGTTACCGGAGGCGGTAATGGAATGGGCAGAGAATTGGTCCTCAATCTTCTCAGCCGGGGTGCCATCGTGGCAGCCGTGGATATTAAGGAGCTGGCATTGGCTGAAACAAGACAGCTGGCGGGAGATCTGCAGGGCAGTTTATCCACATATATCCTGGATATCACTGATAAGGAAGCTGTGAAGAATTTCCCTTGGCAGATCATCAGCAAACAGGGCCGGGTCGACATGCTCATCAATAATGCCGGCATTATTCAACCCTTTCAGCGCGTGGCGGATCTTGATGACTCCACAATCGAACATGTTATGGATGTTAATTTTTATGGAGCTCTTTATATGACAAGAGCCTTTTTACCCCTGCTTTTAATGCGGTCCGAGGCTTCTATTGTCAATGTCTCGAGCATGGGCGGTTTTTTACCCGTTCCGGGACAAAGCATATACGGGGCGGCGAAGGCGGCGGTAAAAATTATGACAGAGGGATTAAGATCAGAACTGAAGCATACAAATGTAAAGGTTTCAGTCGTCTTTCCGGGAGCCATTAATACCAATATCAAGGCACACTCGGGTGCCGTAGAAGGGGGAGAAGATGGACGGGAAGACGGAAGTCCGAGGGATGACAGAAGCAATAGGGCCAATAAAACACTGTCTCCTGTTCAGGCCGTGCAGATCATCATTAAAGGGATAAAGAAAAATTCTCCCCGAATCTTTGTGGGCAGAGACTCAAGGTTCCTGGACCTGATCTACAGGCTCAACCCTGGTTTCGCATCGAATCTTATTGCGGGATTCATGAAATCTCACATCCCGGAATAAATATTTCCCTATTATCAAAAAACATAATCAAACTCAACACTTCATCCACAGATGAGAAAAGGACTATGGAGGTCAATTTATGAGAGCTTTAATTTACAAAGGTGTTCAGAAAGTGGAATTACAGGAGATACCGATGCCAGTCTGCGGACCCGATGATGTGATCGTCCGCAATGTCCGTGCCGGTATCTGCGGAACAGATGTTTCTGCCTATTTATTAGGAGGGTTATATGGGGGAATCTTTCCGGAATCAGAACTGGGCCATGAATTCGGGCATGAAATGGTCGGATTTATCCATGAAACAGGTGGAAACGTGGCAGCTCTGGAAAAGGGAATGCGCGTCTTTGTCAATCCGCTTACCCGAATCCCAGATCCATCACAGGCATGCATGGCCAATGCTTTTTCCGAATACGTCCTGGTTCAGAAGGCACAGATCGATCACAATATTTACATCCTGCCCGATTCTTTGTCCTTCGATGATGCGGTTTTGATAGAACCCTTTTCTGTGGGTACCCATGGAAAGAATACAGCTCAGACAAAGCCGGAAGACAAGGTTATCATTTATGGGGCCGGCACAATCGGCCTTTGTGCCCTGAGTGCTTTGATTGCCCAGGGAAACACAAAAATTGTTGTTGTGGATATTGATGACAAACGTCTTGAAACAGTCAAGGTTCTGGGCGGTATTGGCTTTAATCCAAAATCGGGAGAACTCTATCCCTTTTTGAAGGAACATTTGGGAGAAATAACCAATATATACAGAACCCCGGTGATTGATGTTGATGTGGTCATCGATTGCGCTGGAGTTCCCAGCATACCAGTCGATTTTCTAAACTATTCCAAGCCGGGTGCTAAATTGTCCTGTGTGGGTATGCATAAGAAAGAGCTGATGCTGGATTTTTCAATAATTATGAGCAAACAGAACATCATCCTGGGATCAAGGGGATATACAAGGGAAGATATCAGGGAAGTCATTCATAATCTTGCAGGGAAAAAATCATCAGTTTACAAGATCATCACTCATATATTCAGAATGGAGGAAGGAACAGAAGCATTTTTAACTGCCTCGGACCCGAGTCAGGCTATTAAAGTCATCCTGGATTTAGAGTAGGCGGATTATATCGGATTAAAACACATCCACAGGGTTATGACTCATTTTCGGCATAACCCTGGGCAGCTCATCAAGGATTCATTGACTGCGTCCGCCTGTATCATGGTTTATTTCATTGGAGCTGATTTCAGCACTGACGGGATATCATTTCCCAAAATAAAATAGTTAAAAGCAGCGTCAATGTACTGCTTCCAATATCCGAAAAACCGGCCAGATAAGCAACAAGACTATGAATCTGGTGGAGTCTTTCAGGGTGGAATAGCATCCTGGGAGATCTCCCCCTCCGGAGACGTCAGCCCCGGCGGCCTGCGATTGTATTTCCAATCTCTCAATCTTGCTTATCATTCAGAGATCTTATAGAGTTAGCAATTATGGAAAAGATCTATTTCTGGATGCATTATTGAATATCGGTCTGATTGGCCCTCGGGATTCAGTGGAAAAAATACTGAAAGTCATCGGGACTCAATATGATGGTTTAACTATCACTCCTTATATCAAGGAACGCACAAATGAAGCTGGTGAAATCTTTGGTATATGCCAAGCTGAAAATGATGGGATTTTCTTTACGGGTGTAGGAGTTCTGGAAGAAGTTAAGAAAATCAAAAAAATTTTCAAACCCTATGAGTCCATACCAAGAAGCGGATACAGCCTGATGAGTACCATCTGGGAGATGGAACAGAAGCAAGTCAAATATGAACGGATAAGCATTGATGTTGTTCCCGATAAAGTTCTCCAGGAAATAATTGAAGAGTTCGGACTCTCTTTCAAAAAGTTCTATACTATGCCTTTTTCTGCAGAACACAGTGAAGATGAATACTTGGATCGGCATTTGAAACTGCATGATGCGGGAGAAATTGATGTCATACTCACAGGTTTTGGATCTGTGTACAGGCAATTGTTAGACCGCGGCTTACCTGTATTCAGATTATATCCCAATAATATTCAAATTCGTCAGAATCTGGAAAAACTGATATGGAGCATTGAAACAAAAGGAATCCGTTCCGCCGGAATTGCCATACAGATTATAAAATTGAGAGGGATCACCCATGATTCATTGTGTCAGTATGACGATTTGAAAAAAAGGGGTGAGTTTTACCTGGAACTTCTGGAATATGTGAGAGAGGTACAAGGTTCCCTTTTTGCTTTCGGGCGGGAGGAAATGATCATTTTCAGTACCCGCGGCGAGATTGAGCATGAAGCAAACTGGATTCTGTTTAAGGAATTAATGAGTTGGGGGAATCAGAATCATACAAATTTCTATTCAGGGATCGGCTTTGGGATAACAGCTTATGAAGCGGAGAAATCAGCCAGAAAAGCATTAGTGAATGCTTCTAAATTAAAATCAAGCGGTGCCTATATTGTTGATGGAGATCAAATCAGAGGACCTCTCTTTGAGAGTGATGAATTGAGATATTATATAAAAGTCTCGGACAAGATGATTCTGGATATATCTAAAAAAACAGGAATAGACCCAACTTATATTACTAAAATAAAAGCACTCATGGCTAAGACCGATAAGGATACTTATGACTCGGAAGAACTGTCTCTGGCATTGAATATTGGAGAAAGAACGGCCCGCAGGATATTAAAAAAATTCCTCGATAATGGTTTTGGAGTCGTTTCCGGAAGGGAAAGTAATACCATGAGAGGACGACCCAAAAATATTATCAAGATATCCCTGTAGAGGTTTTCGTTCATACTTACAAAAAAAAATAAAAATTAAAAAACTTTACACAACTATAAATTGGACTTAGTATCAAATAATCTTATTTACGGTCAAATACTTGTCATGTCCGTAAACCAGGCAGTATTTGCTGTTTATATCAGCAATAGGTTGTTTTAAAAGGAGTTTTTATGACTGAAAAAGAAACTTTATCATGGAGGGGACGAAGTCGAATATTTCTAACTCTTCTCGCTGTCGTCCTTGTTCTGGTAATCATTTCAGAGCTTATCGGAATTGTTAAAATCAGTGTTGGTCCGGGGACTGTTGTTCTTTTACCCATGCTGTTTGCAGTAATCCTGGGTATGTTGATCACACCTGATCTTTTAGGTAAAAAGATCAAAGTTCTAAAAAAAATTGTGAATGAAGACACAATTGAATTAGCCGGTGTCGGTGTTATGATTGCCCTTCTTCCCTTAGGTGTTCGATATGGAACTCTTGTCGGTCCCAATATCGTTAAGGTTCTTGAAGCCGGTCCCGCTTTGATTTTACAGGAACTGGGAAATCTTTTTACACCTCTTATCGCCCTTCCTATTGCTCTCCTGCTTGGATTAAAGCGTGAAGCTGTTGGTGCCACTGTCAGTATCTGCCGGGAACCGACTCTGGGTGTTATTGGAGAGAAATACGGAATGAGTTCTCCCGAAGGAAATGGAGTGCTCGGAACCTATATGGTGGGAACTGTATTCGGAACTGTATTTTTTGGTTTCCTCGGATCTCTCGCTGTTAATACTGGTCTTCATCCCTATGCTCTGGCTATGGCAACAGGAGTAGGGAGCGGCAGTATGATGGCTGCAGGATCTGCAGCTCTGGCAGTGACTGTTCCCGCCGTTATGAAAGATACCGTTTTGGCCTATGCCGCCACAAGTAATATGCTCACGGGAATTACGGGGATTTACTCGGTGATCTTCCTGGCACTCCCTTTTACAAACTGGTACTACAACAAAATTGAACCGAAAATCAATAAGAACAAGAAGACTGTTCTTACAACGGAAGGAGAATAATATGGATTTAGTAAAACTATCCAACCAGTTCAAACTGATGCTTTTTGTGGGTGTTTTAATCCTCACAGGACAACTGGTCAGTTCCGGAGCATCTCCCTTAGAAGCCCTTCCCGGTATGGTCATCATTATTATAATTGCTATGATGGCTCTTGTATTAAAAGATCTGGTTCCTCTTAAATTTCCGGCTTTTGCCTGGGCAACACTCATTGCTTTTATACTCACATTACCTATGCTTCCTGTCTCTGCATTTTTAATGGAGTACATAAACAAAGTAGGTTTTCTTGCTACGACTACACCGATACTGGCTTTTGCAGGAATTTCTGTAGGAAATAAAATTGGTATATTAAAAAAGATTTCCTGGAAGCTTGTGGTTATCTCTCTCATTGTTTTTTCCAGTACATTTTTTGGTTCTGCACTTATTGCGCAGATTCTTCTCACAATGCAGGGGACCATTTAACAAAAAATAGACCATCAGATGTCAGCTGCTTAGGCGGGCATCTGTTACTTATGCCTTATTCCAAAACCCTGGGGAAATATGTTTAAAGAAGATTTAAAGAACAAAGTAGTTGAAGCTATAAATACCAGCGCTGAAGAAATCATCCATATCGGTGATCAGATATATAAACATCCTGAACTGGGTTATAAAGAATTTAAAACCACCAAGACTGTTGTCGATTATCTGAAAAATCTGGATCTGGAAGTTGAAGAAAATATAGCTCTTACAGGATGCCGTTCCTATTTGAATAAGGGGCATAAAGGACCAAGAATTGCGCTGATGGGAGAACTGGATGCTATTGTTGTCAAAGATCATCCGGATTCTGATGCCGAAGGCGTTGTTCATGCCTGCGGGCATAACATTCAGATTGCCGGTCTCCTTGGAGCTGTAGCCGGTCTGGTACGTTCCGGTGTTCTTTCTCAACTGGATGGGCAGGTTGATATCCTCGCAGTTCCTTCGGAAGAGTTTATCGAACTTGAATACAGAGATCAGTTACGATCTGAAGAAAAAATCAAGTTTTTCGGTGGAAAGCAGGAGCTGATTTCCCGAGGATATTTTGATGATATTGATATGAGCCTGATGTTTCATTCCCTGGATTTAGAGGATAAAGAAGCCCTCGTCGGGCCCACCAGTAATGGTTTCATCGGAAAAAAAGTGCAATTCACAGGACGGGAATCCCATGCCGGTTCCGCTCCGGAACTGGGAGTTAACGCCCTGAATGCGGCCATGCTGGCCATTATGAATATTCATGCTCAGAGAGAAACCTTTTTAGATTCAGATAGAGTCAGAGTTCATCCCATTATTACCAAGGGCGGTGATATTGTTAATGTAATTCCTTCAGATGTCAGAATGGAAGCCTATGTTAGAGCCAGGACTATTGACGCAATGATTGATGCCAACCATAAAGTGAGCAGGGCATTATTGGCTGGTGCCTCAGCTGTCGGTGCCAATATTGAAATTACAGATATTCCCGGTTATCTGCCTATCCTAAAACACGATGGAATGGATGATCTTTTTCATGAAAATCTCAAACTCCTGGGCTGTGAAGGTAAAATTGTTGAGGGCGGTGACTTTTCGGGATCATTTGACTTTGGAGATGTTTCCCATCTGATGCCAACACTTCACCCCATGATCGGGGGAGTTCGGGGATCTATTCATACAAAGGATTTTGCTATTATTGATAAGAATCTAGCATATATTCTGCCGGCCAAAGCAATGGCATTAACCATTATTGATCTCTTATATGACGGAGCGGAAATAGCAAAATCTATTCTGGATAATTTTACACCGACTTTGGAAAAGGCTACATATCTATCACTCATGGAAGAGAACATGAATACCCTAATTGTTACGAATATGACTTCATAAGCCTTCTCTGCCGGATCTGAGCGCCAGCCGCTCAGTCGGCTTCATCCCCGGGGGGGATGAAGCCGGAGGAAACCGATATATAAAATAAACAAAGAATATGGCATTCACAAAACGGAGAAGCTATACTCTTTATATAGTGAAAAATGCCATAGTCTTTATTCTGCTCATTCCACCAGCAGATTCTTGCCTTCACCATAGCTCCTGGCAACAGGGGCGGCCGTATGGTTCAGCTCTTCTTCATATTTGGCCTTTGGCAGATATAAATTGAAGGTGCTACCCTGGCCCTGCTCACTTTGTACATCAATCATTCCATCATTTTGCTTCATAATTCCATAAATTGTAGCAAGCCCCAGGCCGGTACCCTTACCCTGCTCTTTTGTTGTAAAAAAAGGTTCGAAAATATGGGAGAGGGTTGTTTCATCCATTCCTGTTCCATGATCATTGAAAGATAACAAGACATATTGCCCTGGTAAATAGTCCTTATTTTGTTCCCGGCTGGAGCCATCAAGAACTACATTCGACGTAGATATTTCCAACCTGCCTCCCTCGGGCATCGCATCCCGGGCATTGACAGCCAGGTTGATCAAAATTTGATCCAATTGGGAGGTATCCATATTAATTTTCCAAATATCTTCCTGAGCATCAAATCTAAGATCTATTTGTTCCCCTATGAGTCTGCCGATCATTTTTAATGTTTTGTTTATTTGACTATTAATATCCAGGGTTATTGGTGTAATGACCTGTTTTCTTGAAAAGGCAAGAAGCTGCTGTGTTATGTCTCTTGAACGGAGAGCGGCGTTTTCAATCTGCATTAAATATTCCTTAGAAACACTTTCTTCAGATATTGTGGCTTTCAGCAGTTCTGAATAACCCAGAATAACGCTCAGCATGTTATTGAAATCGTGAGCAATGCCTCCGGCCAATGTGCCGATTGCCTCCAGTTTCTGAGCCTGATGCAGCTGCTCCACAAGTTTTTTTTGTTCCCATCTTGATTGAACCAGTTCAGTAATATCGTTGACAAAGGAGGCATGGAATCCTTTTCCTTCATGAATGACCTGATAGGCTGTGACTTCAATAGGGAAAATGCTGCCATCCTTTCGGAGATGCCTTCTTTCAAAGTTACTTTTGGTAACCCTTCCAATTTTCTCCCAATGTGCCTTCCATTGTTCTTGTTTGAAATCAGGGTCGATATCCCATAAATAGAGAGACAGCAGTTCTTCACGGCTGTATCCGAGAGAACGGCATGCCTGATCATTTACATACCCAATCTGACCATTGCTATTGAGCCAGAAGACAGCCTGTGGAGATTGTTCGATTGTATATAGAAAATGAGCTAAGGTGTTCTCAGCTAATTTTGGGTGAGAAGTATTTTGTTCATGTTGCCTGTCTGTCATAAAATCCTCCTCCTGAAAGAAAAGCTCACTCAATATCAGGAGGGATCGTCAAGTACATTACACCCTTAGATTCATATCATTCAAGTATTTATACCCTGATTATGAATAACTTTTTCCTGTATATCCCTGTGCAGGAATCAATAATCCTGCTAAAAAAATCTGTTGTCAATAAGTGGACGACTCATATATTCAGAATGAAATAAGGAGCCGCGATTCTCAGGAGTAGTGTCTCTCCAGTGTCATGGAGATCGCCCTGGCAGGACCGTTTTCACAGATAAGTATTAATGACTCCTCAAAAACCTCCATAAAAACAGAACTCTCACGGAGGGTCTCTGTAAATATTTCGGGAAAAGCCAGAATGAATTCCCTGCCCTCTGTCTTCACGGCTTTTTGTGCTGCCTCTACCAGTGATTCTCTGAGTGGATCACTGAATTCCTGTCCTTCTGAGAGAGCATGGCACCATCCGGCAACACCCAGGGTCAGAAGGGGGGGAGCCTGGTCGATGCTTCTTATTGAATCTTCAATTGTCGGCAGGACAAACTTTGTTATGCGATTGGATGTATCAGTGGCAAGGCGGAGTGTCTGATCCTTGATCTTTGGATTTCTAAATCTCTTGATTGTATTATTGAGGAAACCTATCACATCAAAATCCGGAACTTCCCCGACAAAGGGAAGGGCTTCTTCCCGCATCATCTTCTCGACGGCCCGGTCAAAGGGATATGTCGTCATAAAATCACTGGAATATTCCAATCCTTCATACAGAGCCATATGGGCAAAGGTCACATGCCCCGCATTCAGGAGCCTCATCTTCATCTTTTCATGAGGGGAAACATCCTCTACAAAATAAACATTATCCAGTTTATCCAGATCCGGACGGGCATTGTTAAAATGATCTTCGATGACCCATAGGATAAAGGGTTCACAGGGTACCGGGCAATTATCAATATAAGAATACTCTTCTTTGATATACTCCTTATCCTGTTTACTTGTTAAAGGTGTAATCCTGTCTACCATGGAGCAGGGAAAGGCAACATTCTGTTCTATCCATTCTTTCATTTCATTAGAAATTTGAGAAGCGAAGGTCAACAGTCCTTTCTTCAGAATTTCTCCATTTTTTTCGACATTGTCACAGGAGAGAAGATCAAAGGGGGAAATCCCTTTTGCCCGTCTGGATTTCAGGGCTTCATACAGAAGGCCGTAGAATGTTTTCGGCTCTGCCGTATGGACGATATCATGCTGTATGTCCGGGTTGAGAATCTGAAATTCTCCGGTTGAATCATTAAAATTGTATCCCCCTTCGGTCACCGTCAGGGTTACCAGGGTCGTTGCAGGATCGGAAAGCTTCTCAATAATCTGTTTGCAGCTTTCTGATAAAATTTTATAGTTGAGGAGGGATGAGATCAGATAATCCCGGGGTTCATCACTGTCACTCTGCTCCAGGACAGTATATAGACAATCCTGAGAATTCAGCAACTGAGCCAGAGGTTTATCATTATCACGGACACTGATGCCGTAGATGCCGAGATCAACTTGCCCTGTCTCTTCCATATATCGTTGAAAGAAGGTTTCCTGATGGGACCTGTGGAAATTCCCTACACCTATATGTACGATGGAGCTGGTCATTTTACTTCTGTCCAGACGGGGTAAAAGGGGTGATTTCTTGTTGAATTTTAGGGTATTACTCAGTGTTTCCATATTGTCCTCCCAAATATATATATGATTATCAGCCAGTTCAGGATGAAATGCATGCAATATATTTTGATTATTATTAAATGTACCATGAATGTTCAGTAGATGAGTCATCTCTTTTCTTTCTGAACTAATGAGATTTTCACTGCCTCATCGAAATGAGGCAGTGAAAATCTTATTTTATATTCTGAAGAGCTGATTCATAGTCTGGCTCATCAACAATTTCAGGTACCTGCTGGGTGTATGTTACAACACCATCAGGGTTTACTACAATGACAGCCCTTGATAAAAGTCCTTTGAGGGGACCATCTGTGAACAGGACCCCATAGTCTTTTCCGAAATTATCATCGCGGAATACAGAGGCTGTATACACATCTTTCAAACCTTCAGTCGTGCAGAATCTACCGGCAGCAAAGGGGAGGTCTGCGGAAATACAGATGACTACAGTATTGTTTAAAGATGCGGCATTTTTATTAAATTTTCTGACTGAGGTTGCACAGGTTGCTGTGTCCAGGCTTGGAAATATATTCAAGATAACATTTTTACCCTTAAAATCTGACAAACTAATATCTTCAAGGTCGGATTTTACCAATTTAAACTCTTTTGCTTTCGATCCTGTTCCTGGTAGTTCTCCAATCGTTTTAACTGGATTTCCATGTAAAGTAATATTCGCCATTTATTCCACCTTTTATCGTTTGGTTAGTACTGTGTAATATAGTAAGGATTACCATCAAAGGAAAGATGAATTTAATTCTCTTCACGAATGTCATTTTTTTTGGTTTGTTTTACAGAAATCGTAAACACTGATATAATGCACGATTACTATTCATTTTTAAAGGAGAATTTATCATGAAGAAATTTTTTGGATTGCTCTTACTCGCTCTGGTACTGTTTTCTTGTTCACCACCCGCTCCGCAGGTTGTTCAAATTGAAACAGCAGACCTGTCTTTGGGGCTCGGCAACTCTTCCATTTTTCGCGTCGGACCCGGTAAAGATTCAACGGGAACACAGGTCTATAGTTTTACCTATGTTCAGGCCGCTGTTGTATTCAGTGCCGATGGAAAGATCGTAGATCTGGAAGTTGATGAACTGGAAGTGAGCCTTCCCAATTATGATGGCGCCTCCATGCCCCATTTTTCCGGTTGGCCCGGCAGTCCTGAACCTAACTTTACAAATCATGAAACTGCAGAAGTCGATGGCACCACAGCTACAACCGAGGAAGCCGTCACGGCTGAAGTCGCTGCCTGGAAAACCAAGCGGGAACGCGGTGATAGCTATGGTATGAGCAAAAACAATGACTGGTGGAAACAGATGGATGGCTGGGAAGCCCAGTTTATCGGTAAAACCGTCGATGAAGTAAAAGCCTATTATGCAGCCTATACGAATGACAGGAACGGACGCCCCCTCAACCCCGAAACAAAAGACGAGGCCGAACTGGCAAAATACAACAAACTCAATAAAGCTGAAAAAGAGCTTGTTGCTGATGCCCGCAGCTCTGCCACCATGAGTGTCAATGATGCTCATGGTTATGTCCTGACGGCAATCCAGGAAGCCTGGGAACTGAGAAAACCTTTCCGTAAGTAATTTTTCTGAATCTGGATCTATAAAGGCCTTCCCCGGGGGAAGGCCTTTTTTACAGCTTTATTGACAGGCCTAACTCGTTGGTTTCGGTATAGATTTCTATATTGAATAGAAATAAACTGGAATGAATGAATAAGGGGCTGCCATGAATAATGTAAAAAGATCATTCAGGATACGACTCTGACCTATCACCAGCGGGTATTCAACCATGGAAAAGATGGGGCTGATCGTCATCGAAAATGGAGCAGAAAAATTATAGAAAGGATATACCCTCTTTTCTATTGTATTGCAGCGTTTTCATTAAGAAAATTTGAGATGCTTCCGGAAATAAGTTCATGTCCTGCTGCTTTCGGATGCATACCATCAATGCCGATCAGATCATCCAGATTGTCATCCATCAGAAATTTTCCTCTGATATCAATCATTTCAATTCCATAACTCCTGGTTACCTTTTCAAAAATATTGTTATACGATTCATGATGATAGTAAATACGGCTTATGTTCTTGAGCCATTTCATGATATTTTCAGCATTAAAATATTCGCCAAGAAAACTGAAAAATTTCTCTGCATGCAGTGGCGGACAGTTGAGGGTTATAATCTTACTCTGGCTTTCTTTAAAATTATCATATATCCGGCACAGGTTGTTTTCATACTCTTCTTTGGAAACAGCCGGAAAATGATCTTGTTCCGGATGTTCCGCTATTTCTTTCCAGTTGAAGTTACAGTCGTTACCGCCAATTCCAAAAAAGGTGATATCTGCATCTAAGCCGTTCAGTTTGAACAGATCCTTTAAAAAACGGCGTGACGTAAGGCCGAAACGGCCTCTGTTTTCTGTGGATGAAAGAATTGTTTTACTTAGGATGTTGAAAAACGATTTTTCCAGAACCCTGTATTTACCGTCAATAAACGACACTCCTTTCGTGATGGAATCTCCCAGAAACATTACGGATGATTTATCCAGAATCATAATTCCCCTACCTTTTTCTGTATTTTTTTAATGATGTTTTTCTTTGTTTCAAGTTCTTCCAGAAGTTTCCTTCGAGCTTCAGATTTATGCGTTTCGTCGCCGGATCTGACTTTTTCCAGAAAGGAAGCCATATCATTCAGTTTATATCCAATACTCTGCATATCCCTGATGAGTTCAAGTTCTGATATGATTCTACACTCGTAGAATCGTTTGTTTTTGTATATTCTGGGGGGGAGAATCAGATTTTCTTTTTCATAGAATTTTATGGTTCTTTCAGGAATCTTTGTTTGATTCGAAAGATCCTTCAGTTGTATATACAGCTTGTTTTCTGCCAGATTCTCATCTTTGGGGACACCTACTTCTGTCAGAACTGTGAGGCAGTCTTCGTCCTTATATCCCAGACGTCTCAGCCGGACAAAAGACTGAAAGATTTCAATCTCATTTTCTTTGAAAAGCTGTGTGTTCTTTATAAAACCCAGTTCAATGAATCTGTCAAACAGGGCACTATCCGTTTTATATTTCCGTTTAATCTCATCCCGGGAATAGGGATGGTCCCTGAGAAATCTTTTAATCTCTTCAAGTTCCTTTTCTGAATATTGAAGCTTATCCTGTATGATTCCTTCTGAAATGAGGCACATGAATTTATTATCATCAAGCCTGAGTCGTCTCTGTATTTTATCCTTCTGGTACACTGTGTTGCTCACTAATAAACCTCTATACTGTCAATATAGATTATTGACAGTATAGAGTCAACTATGAGTTCTGTGATATTATTGTTAATTCTAAAGGCATATGACAAACGGGCGATGCAGTATATTTCTTAATTCTACCGGGCAGGATGATTGCAATTATCAGGCTTCATCTGTTCATATGATATCAAGGTTCTTTAATTAAAGTATTTCTTCCTCTTCATTTTTCACGATCAATTCTTTTGTATGGAGTAATACGTCAACGATTTTTTTTCTGCCCGAAAGTAATAATCTCTGAACTGTTCCTCTGGAAATTCCCATTGCCTCACCGGCTTCGATCTGATTTAAACCATCATAATCACAAAGTCGCAGAGCTTCGAACTCATCGAGTTTCAATTCTATTTTCTCCAGATTTCTTGCAGGAATACCTGAAGGTTTAAAATTCCTGTTTCCATCCAGTCTTCTACAATTTCTCTGTTTACATCTTCTTGGCATATCGACTCCAATAATACAATATAAATGAT
>NZ_JAQIBL010000049.1 GCF_027859075.1 Oceanispirochaeta sp.
GGAAAAATCAAAGGAAATGAGTGATGAAAAAGTCACCCTTACCGTCTGGGACTTTAAGTACAGCGAAGAAGTCATGGGCTCTGCTCTTAAGGATATGGACTCCCTCTATATGACAGCCAATCCCGGTGTGGAGATCAATCATGTTGCTCAGCCCCATGATAATTATTATGAAATTCTGGCATCCTCTCTCAGCAGCGGTATCGGACCTGATGTGCTCATGGCCCATACGGATCAGAGGATCTGGAACATGGAAGAGTTCCTGTTGCCTCTGGACAGTTACATTGCCAGTTGGAAAGATGACATTGCAGACTCTGCCTGGGCAGCCTGTTCCTCAACAAAAGAAAGCGATAAAAATATAAAAATCATTCCTTTAACCGCTCAGGGTCTGGGAATCTATTACAACAAGGCAAACCTGAAAAAGGCCGGAATAGATCCCAATGCCGACTTGAGCGACGCCAGTGCCTTTATGGATGCCTGTAAAAAACTGAAGGCAGCAGGGATTCCTGCGATTGTCATGGGCAACGGCGGAGCCCCCTACGGAGTTGATTTTACCTATAGAACACTCCTGGCCAACTTCTACGGACCTGAACTGACCGGATTCAGCAATGGCAAAGCCAATTTTACGGATGAAGCCTTTATTGAGGCAACCCGGATGCTGAAGACAATGTTCACCATGGGCTATGTTATCACTGAAAATGCCACCATGCCCTACTTTATGGATGCCATCGAAGTCTTCAAATCGGGAGAAGGCGGATTTTTTGTCGGTCTGACCTCAGACATTGCTCACTGGAAGGACTTCGGTGATGCCTTTGGATACGAAAATCTCGGGTATATGCCCAGCATCAATTCACCCAAGGCAAAATATAAAAACAGACAGAGCAACCAGGGTGCCGGAATTGGATTTGCAGTGCTGAAAACTTCAGAACACAAGGAAATTGCCGTGGATTTCCTCTATGAATACATTCATGGTGAATCTGCCAATATTTTTCTGAACAGAACCGGGGCCATCATTCCCAACAAAAATCTTCCCATTGAGAATGAAACTCTGGCAACGGTCGTCAATTTTATGAGCAAGAATGCAGTTCCTGACTTTTACGTACAGCTGGATGCCGGTTTCGGTGCAGAATTTTACAACTATATTCAGCTCTTTTTCCTGGCTGATGAAATGACACTGAACGAGTACATTGAAAGCCTCCAGAAGGCCTATGAACTTAGTTTCTAAGATCTGAACTCAATCAAATAAAAGGGCAGGAGCTCAGGCTCCTGCCCATTCCAGGAATGATCCATGTTAAAAAAAAGACTGATGAAACATCAGGAAGAGCGGGATGCTCTGATTCTGCTGCTTCCCCTTATCCTGCTGATGCTGGTATTCACAGTGTACCCGGTATTGGCCAACTTCTATTACAGCATGACCAAGTGGAAGGGATTCGGCACTGCTGAATGGGTCGGGTTAAAAAATTATGCGACCCTCCTGCAGGATGTCAAATTCTGGCACTCCCTCAAGAATCTCTCGGTCCTGATTGCCTATATTCCCGCCGGTGTATTCCTGCCCCTCCTCATCGCAGCCATTCTGCGGGACGGCCTGAAGGGATGGACCTTTTTCCGTTCTGTCATATATCTACCGAATATACTGGGCTACGTCATCCTGGGGACTCTCTTCAGCATCCTCCTCAGTCAGAGAGGTCCGCTGATAGAACTGCTGACCATGCTGGGGGTTCAGGATGCCAACAGGATCAATATTCTGGGACAATCCAATTCTGCCATTCATATGGTGTCTCTTCTCTTTGTCATTCTGATGAAAATGGGATTCGGCTGCATCTATTTTCTGGCAGCCATGAGCAGTATCGATTCCAGTATGTACGATGCGGCCGGGATTGACGGAGCCAACTGGTGGCAGAGATTCTGGAACATCACCGTACCGAGTATCAGCTTCTCCATTCAGTTTTTTGTAGTTCTGTCCTTTATCGAAGTCTTTGCCAGAATGTACAGTTTTATCTATACCCTGACCTATGGTGGTCCAGGTTTTGCCACCTTCACCCTGGAATTTGGAATTTACCGTCAGGGCTTCAAGGCCTTTAAGATGGGTTATGCCTCCAGCTGGGCGGTTGTTTTATTCTTCTTCTGCTCCGCCATCGCGGCTCTTCAGATCTATGTCATCAGGAAAGGGGATCAGCTGCAATGATAAAACGAAACAACTCCGCCCGGATTTTCACCTATCTGTTTCTGGGGATCATCACATTTGTAAGTATTTATCCCCTTTATTTTGCCTTTATTTCCAGCTTCAAGAACCTGGCTGAGTACACTCAGAGCAATACGGCTTTTCCTGCCTCAATGAACCTGGAAAACTATGCCTATGTCTTCAGGAATATGGAGTTCTCAAGATTTATTCTGAACTCAATCATCACTGTGACAACAGGAATGGTTCTCTATATCATCATCTGCAACGCCGCTGGATTTGCTCTCGGACTGCTCAGATTCAGATTCAAATTGTCCATTTTTTCCTTTATTCTGTTTTTCCAGATATTTCCGCAGATGGTCATTGCGGCTCAGGTGTTCCGTATCTGCTCTAAAATAGGATTAATGAATTCTTATATCGGATTGGTCCTGGTCTGGACGGCTTATTTTGCACCCTTCGGGACCTACATCATGTCCACCTACTATGCCACCATACCCCGGTCGATGATCGAATCGGCCCGAATAGACGGGGCCGGAGTCTTCAGGCAGCTCTTCAGCATCATGATGCCCATGGCCACTCCCATGATCGGGACCATCGGAATTGTAGGAAGCCTGGCCATGTGGACAGAACTCCCCTTCTCCCTGCTCCTGATTAGTGAACCAGCCAAAAGACCATTATCTTTAGGAATTGCCATCATGAAAGGGGAACACGGTATACCTGTTCCTGTACTCTCGGCGGCCATCCTTGTCTCGGCAGCCATCCCCCTTATTCTCTATTTTATTTTTCAGAAAACCATTCATATGGGATCAACCGCGGGAGCAGTCAAGGGCTAAAGGAGCACCGAAGATGACACACCGAGATAGAATTCTGTCTGCCCTTCAACATAAAAAGACAGACCGCATACCCACGGATATGTGGGCCACAGTTGAAGTTCAGGAAAAGCTTCTGAACCACTTTAACATTCACCAGGGATTGGGGCAAAACAGCCCCTGCATAGGTCTCAATGGTGGTAGATTGTCCCGGGATGTCTCGGCCATCCTGGCCCTCTGGGACAGGATGGATATCGACGGTATCCTCGAAGTAAGACCTCCCTACAAGGGGAAACTTCACGCAGATGTGGATTGAGTCCGTTTTAACGAGTGGGGATTCGGAATCCGCCAGAGCCCTTATGAGTCGGGCAGTTATGAAGAACAGGTGGTCTACCCGCTGTCTGAAATAGAGAATTTGGAAGATGCCGAAAAATACCCCTGGCCAGATCCCGACCTCTATGATTACTCAGCCCTTCCCGGCCTGATAGACCAGTGCGGAGGACGGGCGATCTGCTGCGGTTACTGGGCCCTGTTCACCTTCCACAACTACCTCCGGGGATTGGAGAATTCCCTGATGGACCCGGTGCTGGAACCGGAAATGACCCGGTATATCCTGGGGCGCCTGTCGGATTTTTTTTATGAATACCACAGACGCTGTTTTGAGGCAGGAGAAGGCCGGATTGACTTCACACAGGTCACAGATGACTGGGGTTCTCAGACCGGTTTGCTGACCAGCCCAGAGATCTTCAGAGAATTTTATAAAAAGGACATGCAGAGAGGCATTGATTTGGCGAAATCATTCAATATCAAGGTGTTTCACCATGACGACGGTGATATGAGGATGCTCCTTCCTGAACTCGTTGAAATGGGCATCGACATCCTGAACCCTGTGCAATGGCGCTGCGGAGACTGGGATCTTAAAGAGTTGAAAGAACAGTATGGCGGAAAACTCTGCTTTCACAGTGCTGTGGATAATCAGGAGACTCTCCCCCTGGGCAATCCGGAAGATGTCAAAAAACAGGTTCAGCAACTGATTAAGACCCTGGGTTCTGATAGCACGGGATTCATCCTGGGTCCCTGTCACAATCTGCAGCCCAATACAACTGTTGAAAACATCCTGTCTCTGTATGAGACGGCACGATCATTTCAATATTAAGAGAGAAAAATGGAATTAAATTGGAAAGAAAACTGGTCTGAAACCCAGCAGAATTTTAGAAATTGGTGGAACCGGGATGGTTTCATACTCAGCCACTGGGGGACCGGACTGGAAACAGGGCAGAGCCTCCATGGTATTGAGGCTCCGCCCCTGCCTGCCTCGGAAGAACAAAGGCATACGGATCCGGCCTGGGTGGCCCGGAATGAGGAGTACCGCCTCTCCTGCAACTGGCAGGGTGCCGACTTTATGCCCATGGCCTTTCCAGATTACGGCACAGTCACCCTGGCAACCTTCCTGGGTGTGGAACCCCGGTATGAAGAAGAATACATCCTTTATCACCCCACGGACCTGTCTCCTGAAAAGGATAGAGAGCTGACCATCGATCCTTCAGACCGCCATTTTGTGAATATGCTTGAGATCAGTCGCAGCCTGATGGAAAAATCCGCAGGCCGCTTCTGTGTGGGTCTGCCCGCCATTGCTCCCGGCCTGGATGTTCTGGCAGAGATAAGAGGAACCCAGAACCTTCTGATGGACCTGATCCTGAATCCCGAATGGGTCAAGGAAAAACTGGAAGAAATCAACAGAACCTACTTTGAATGCTATGATCAGTTTTACAACATCCTCAAGGGAGAGGACGGCAGCAGCATCAACGGATGGTTTATGTTCTGGGGGCCTGGAAAGGTTGCCCAGGCACAGTGTGATTTCTGTGCCATGATCAGTCCGGACATGTTTCGTGACTTTGCCATTCCCACCCTTAAAGAACACTGCGACGTCCTGGACCACAGTCTTTTTCATCTGGACGGCCCCGATGCGGTGAATAAACTGGACGCTCTTCTGGAAATAGAAAGCCTGGATGCGGTGGAGTTTACTCCGGGCCCCCAGGTTCCCCAGGGAGGAGATCCCGCCTGGTACGACATGTACCGGAAGATCAGAAAAGCCGGCAAATGCGTCCAGGCGGTCAGCCTGAAACCGGAAGAAGTGGTCCCTCTCTTTGATGAGATCGGTTCCGACGGGATGTATCTGATGGTGGATTTCCAATCCCGAAAGCAGGTGGAGGACACCCTTAAACAGGTAGAACAATTCAGAAAGAAAGGAAGCGGAAATTCATGAAACAAGTCAATGATTTTATGGCCGACATGGCCGATTTTGATATCCATCCCGAAGCGGTTTTGTGGCGGGCAGGATCTCCCCGGCAGGTTCTGTCTACTCCCGGGGGAGCAGTAGAAATTCAATTTCCCTTCATGCCCTATATTTTGAAAGGGAGTCTCATCCCTCAGGAAGGGGAAACTGAGAATCTGAAGGCATTTACTCTCGAAGCCTGGGGAGATGATATCCTCCATTTCTATTCTGCCCATCATTCTGAGACTCCTATGCTGAGTGTCTCTCGGGAACTCAAAAAAACTGCTCTGACCGTCAAAGAGGATGAAACCGGATGGTCCATTCTGGATAGTCACAACCAGATCCGCGGCCGTTTTGAAAAGAAAAAAGATCCACTGCCGGGCTGGAGCGACATGATCCGGGCATCCTATGATTCACTCCAGGGATTCCTGTCTCCCGATGGAATGACGAGACTCTCCTTCAGCGGATCGGATCAGTTTTTTCCAGAGAAAGTGGAATCTCTGCCTCTGGCCTTCCTCAGCTATAAGGAAGGAGGCAAAGAAAAAGAGAGCAGCCTCTTCTCATTCCAGGCTGAATACAACGAGCATTTTGCCGGAACAGGAGAGCGCTTTGCTCCCACCGATATCAGAGGAAAGACCTTTGTTCTGGAAAACCATGACGGCCTGGGTGTGAACAGCCGGCGCTGCTATAAAAACATACCCTTTTACCTCTCCAGCAGAGGCTATGGTGTCTTTATGCATACCAGCGCCCATATTCGCCTCTCCCTTGCCGACATCTCCACCAGAGCCGCCCAGGCCCGGATTGAAGAACCCGAGGTGGATCTATTTCTAATGGGAGGCGGCCCCCCCGAAAGGATTCTATTTCACTACCGCTCCCTGACCGGCTTCCCCCCGGAACTCCCCCTGTGGAGCTATGGAACCTGGATGAGCCGGATGACCTATTTTTCCGCCGATGAAATTGAGGAAATCTGTGACAGACTGCGGGAGGAAAAATACCCCTGCGATGTGATTCATATCGATACGGGCTGGTTCGAAATAGACTGGGTCTGTGAATGGAAGTTCAGCAAAAAGAACTTCCCTGATCCGGCAGGATTTATGAAGAGGCTGAAGGACAGCCACTACCGGGTGTCCCTCTGGCAGACTCCCAATATCGGTGAGGGAAATGCCCTGCTGGAAGAGGCAGTAGAAAAAAGATACCTGGCACCTGCTTCTGCCGAGGGAGGCATCAGTAGTGCCTCCGATTTTTCGGGACAGGACTTCGGAGGGCAGATTGATTTTTCAAACCCCGAAGCCCTCGCGTGGTACCAGTCCCTGCTGAAGAGTCTGTTTGACAAGGGAGCCGCGGTCATCAAAACCGATTTTGGGGAATCCATCCTGATGGATTCGGACTACCTGAACATAAAAGCTGACTTGTTTCACAATATTTATTCTCTTTACTATCAAAAGGCGGCCTTTGAGGCATCCCTTAAGCACACGGGAGAAGGAATCATCTGGGCCCGCTCCGCCTGGGCAGGCGCACAACGCTACCCCATTCACTGGGGCGGGGATGCCGCCGCCAGCTGGGATGGAATGGCCGCTTCCCTCCGGGGAGGACTGCAGCTGGGCCTTTCCGGCTTCGGTTACTGGAGTCATGACGTACCGGGATTCCACGGACTCCCTGAGTTTATGAACACCCTTCCGACGGAAACCCTCTATATGCGCTGGACCCAGTTTGCTGTCTTCAGCTCTCATCTCCGATACCACGGAACCTCACCAAGAGAACCCTGGCACTACCCCGGAATTACGGGCATGATCAGGAAGTGGCTGAACCTTCGTTATCACCTGATCCCCTACTTTCTTCAGGAAGCAGCCCTGATGGGAAGCAGCGGGTTTCCCTTCCTCCGATCCCTTCTGTTTCATTCTCCCGAGGACCCCATGACCTGGATGGTGGACGACCAGTTTTTCTGCGGCGGCAGTCTCCTGGTCTGCCCCGTGATGAATGACCGGGGAGTCCGGGATGTCTACCTTCCCGAGGGCTGCTGGATCGATTTCTGGACAGGAGAAGAAACAGCCGGTCCGGTTCTGCTTAGAAACGTAGAGACTCCTCTGGACAGGCTGCCCCTCTACTGCGTGAAGGGAGCCGAGATCCCGGTTTATCCCGAACTGGTTCAGTCTACGGATGAGATGGATCTTTTCCGTGTAGAAGTTCTTAAGATTGATTCCGCTTTTTCTGGATGGCTGGATTCAGAGTACGCCGGGTCCTGGGGCTGGACATAAAGATGGGGACCTATTAATCCCGAATTAGGCAGAATCCTCAGCTCCTGGAGAGTCTGGGGTCAATAACTGGAAATAGACCAGCTGGTGCTGATGATTAAGCTCTGATCTGAGACTCAGGTTGATTCCCGGCAGATCAGATCTACCGGGATAACCGTCTCTCCCGAATAGAAGGGTTCACCCGACAGGTACGATTTGATTTCTGTAAATATTTTGCCGGCAAATCGGTCTTCATGAAGATCCATGGTGGTCAGAGAGGGATAAGTGAACCGTCCCCAGTACAGGTTGTCCGTCCCCAGGACGGCGACATCATCGGGGATTCGGCGCCCCTGAACCTGAAGCCCCCGGAGTCCCGGAAGTGCCATGGCATCACTAAAAAAGTAGAAACTATCAAACTCCAGACCCGCCCATTCCCGGAACCATTGTTCTATGAGAAGGTGATCCTTGAAAGGAAGCATCACATGCCGAACCTTCCCCCCTCCCTTCTCAAAGATTTTTATAAAACTGGAGGATCGTTCTGTTTCACAGCGGCCTTTGATTTCAGGAAAGACCAACCCGCAGGAACGGTAGCCTTTATCCAATAAGTGAAGAGCCCCCTGTTCTCCTACGAGAGAATCATCCACCAGATAGAGACTCCTTTTGACAGAAGAATCCAACTGTTCCCGATCTCCCTGAAGAGAAAAAAGAGGAATATCATTTTTCTGAGAACCGTGGAGTTTTGTAAACTTGTTGTCAAAGGACACGATCATCCGGGGCCTGCTGGCTATGACGGCCTGATAGTATGAGAGAGCCCTTGAAGGGTTGAACTCCGATTCCTGGACAATGAGTCCTGCCGCTTCGCATAAACTGCGGCGCTGGGAGGCCACCCGTACTAAAAAGGAGGTTCCAATATTCATTTCCATGACATCGGAATGAACAAAGCAGAGAACCGGGGCCTCTTTCGCCTTACTGGGAATAGTGAAGGTATACCCCAGCTCGGCAGCGGCATCCAGAACCCTCTGCCGGGCCTCTTCTCCTATTTGGACATCCTTTCTGCCATTCAGGATGACAGAAACAGTTGTCGTTGAGACCGATGCCTTAAGAGCAATGTCTTTCAGGGTTACCTTTTTTTTATA
>NZ_JAQIBL010000050.1 GCF_027859075.1 Oceanispirochaeta sp.
ATAACTCCTCTTCTTGAACTCATTCTACTAATCACTCCCTTTTTTAATAATAAGCAATCAGATATTTATTATATATCAAACAATTGGTAGATATATAGTGCATTTGAGAAAAAGTAAACAAATACATACTTAATGAGTGATATTTTACTCACTGAAGTATTTTTTGAAAGAAAAATATTACATATTTTTTAAAATTTTCACGTTATATGCAAAGAACTCTGCAGATTAACTGTCAATTTCGTGAAAATTGACAAATATTCTGTTTTTTATCCAGATTTAGAGCAGATTATTATATATATAAGGTGTCTGAAATTGGAGATAATTCAATGATGAGAAATTATTATGGTATACAAAAGGTTGATAGTTTAATGAATGAATATTGTCTTTTGAATAGCGGAATCAAGCCTGAAAGTATGATTCTCATAGATTTTAAGCAATATATATCCATACATGACAATTAATAATGCCGGTCACAGGAATGTTTCAATACAGTTGTTACAGGCATTTATTATTCTCGAAATTGGATTTATGTTTACCATAAAAATAAATTATGTTTATAGAATAGGCAATTGACAACACCTTATCTTTCTAGTAATTTTGAATTGATGAAATTATCAAAAGAGAGAATTGCTTTTATAAAAAAGACTATCACTGATTCAGTTAAAGAGCATCCAACAGATTTGGTGGGCCATATTGTTGATGTATTGGGGATTTCTCGTCCTACTGTAATGCGCTATATAAATGAGTTAGTAGATGAAGGTTCTCTTCAAAAAGAAGGTAAAGGGCGAGGAACAGTTTATAGCCTTCTAAGAGAGATATTCGTTAAAAAAATTGAAATCAAGCCTGACGTTTCTGAAGATGAGGTTTGGCATTCTTTAATTTCTGAGAAAGTAAGTGATTTACCTCTTAGTCAGAGAAGGATTCTTCAATATGGTTTTACAGAGATGGTTAACAATGCTCTTGACCATTCTGGAAGTAAATCTTTACTTCTGGTGGTGGATAAAAGAAAAGAGTTGACGGCTCTTGGAGTTGGTGATGATGGAGTTGGAATCTTTAATAAAATCAAAGTAGATCTAGGGCTTAATTCTGCCGAAGAGGCTGTATTTGAATTAGGAAAAGGTAAATTTACTTCTGATCCAAGCAAACATTCCGGGGAAGGTATTTTTTTCACTTCAAAAGTATTTTCGATTTTCAAAATCTCATCTAAAGGCCTGTCGTTTCTATCTGGGCATAACAAACATGATACACTTACTACTACTTTTGAGACAGCTAGAGAGATTAATTATAAGATAACTGGGACGGCTGTCGCAATGATACTGTATAAAGATGAAGAATATACTTTGTCTGATGTTTTTAATGAATTTGCTGATCCAGATACACCCAATGGACTAAAAAAAACACTTTTAACTGTTTCATCTCTGAAAAGGGGAGATGAGATGCTTGTTTCTAGATCTCAAGGGAAAAGACTCATGGCTCGATTAGATAAGTTTTCAAAAATTGTTTTAGATTTTGATGGTGTTGATGAAATTGGACAAGCTTTTGCTGATGAAGTATTCAGGGTTTTTCAACAAAATCATCCCGATTCAGAAATCTCGGCAAAAAATGTTTCTGAGAATGTGAGAAAAATGATTAGGCATGTGGGATTTGATCTTGCTAATTAAAATACTCTCAACATTTATTCTTCTTATTACATCCGGATCAGACATTAAATTGTGAATTAAATATAGTTATCTCTGAGTCTGAAGGACGGGGCATATTCTGTCCTCCTGACTGTGGATTCCCCTGAGGTGATCTACCGCCTGGTGCAACGGTATCCTGTGATCCTTTGGCTGTAGAAATAAATGCAACCAGACTGAATATTAGGCTGAATAAAATAATTTTTCGATTCTGTATCATCTTCTGCTCCTGAATAAGTGTTTTTAATTATTCTTTATGAAGCCAACTATAAGGAAATACTTAGAACGGGCGGTTAACTGTATGTAAATGCTCTGTAAAAGAATGTTACAGGGTTGTAAACTATGTAAAAAAGATCAATAAACAAACAATTGTTATCCCACCATCAATTACCAGATCCTGTCCGGTAATAAAGTTTAACATTTCTGAGGTGAGATAAAGTGGAGTTGAGATAATTTAGTTTCCCCTGTCATTACTCATTTGAGTACAGTCTTCCTAGTTCAGGCTTCGAATCATTGATTTGTTTTAATTGAATAAATCAGCATTTTTAATTTTCAACCGGATTTATGAAAAACCATGGGAATTGTGATCAGCTGCAGAAACAGTGAGAATAGGATACCTGAACTGACCGTCAGGGAGAGGGCCGGCAGCATTCCTCCCGAACCGGATGATCTGAACAGTAGTGGTATGAGTCCTCCCAGGGTTGTCACCGCAGCGGTAAATAGAGATACACCACAGTTTTTAACAGAATGAATAACCTCAGAATAGGAAGGTTTGCCCTTGGAATAGTCTCCAAAAATCACCAAACCGTTATTGATCAGGAGTCCCGTATTCAGAACCAGAGCGAAGAATACGGGAGATGAGAGGGGAAACCCCGCCACCTTCAGTATGGCAAGGCTGAAGAGGTGGCAGAAAAGAATCTGTAAAAACAGATACATGGGAATAAAGAGAGATTCATAAAGAAAAAGCAGCAGCAGAAATATCAGAGTCAGGGAAATGATAAGTGATTTTATCAGTCCCCTTCCGTAATCGCTTTGCTCTTTTTCATTTTCTCCATATTTGATTCTTACTCCTTTGGGCAAAGGGTGTTGTATCAGAACCTTTTTGATACTTCCCAAGAGATTTCCTGTCTGGTTTCTCCGGGTCTGCCCCGAGTCCAGGATGGAAAAACTCAGACTTCTGAGGGCATCCTCATGAGTGATGGCCCCATAATCTTTCTTATCCGCAAACACGGCGAGGGTTTCAAGGGTTTCTGACCTATCAGAGCTGGTCCTGAAGTCTTTTAATTCCTCCAGTCCCGGAACCAAAAAAGCCGGATCAAAAATCCGAATATCGTAGACACTCTGGGGCATCCGGGACAGCTCCGGAGGGAACCATTTTCCCAGGACTGGCCGGTTCAATTGAGCTTCAAGGGCAGAGACCATTTTCCCGGGACTTAAGCTGCCTGCTTCCAGCTTCTCATTCTGGGGAATGAGCAGCAACTGGTCGGGCTGCTTCTTGTAATGCTGTACTACAGTGCTCCCTGTGATGCGTTGAAGAGCATTTGTCAGTATTCCGGTGTATTCGTATAGAGTCGCCCTGTCCTGGCCGCTCAGCCTGATAGTTGACTCTGTCTCTCTGTTTGAATCCTGGTAATATAGATACCCCCCTGTCCCTGTCAGAGACTGACTCGCTCTCTCCCGTAATTGAGCTCTATCTTTCTCATCCCCCAGGCGGATTTGAAAACTGGCCTTTTCATCCCTGTAGTCACTGGTATAAAAATCGGCTTCCTTCCATCTGGCCATTTCATTTTCGAAAAAGCCGAGTTCCTGAATGATTTTTTTCCGGCTTCTGCCAGCAGGATATTCTATGCTGAATCGGAGAGATGGATCGGGAAGTCTGAAATCCTGTGTCACCGCATAATCCTGGAGTAGATAAAGACAGAGAATCAGCAGTATTAAAAGACTGGCCGCTGTGGTGCGCCGGATCTTGAGGAGATGGGAAAATACCTTATCCAGAAACTTTAATCCCTTCCGGTCCTTACGAGGACCCGGGTGCTGCAGAATCCCGTTCATTATGACCATGATGAAAAAAACAGACAGGGACAGGCTGAAACAGAGGGACCGTATGAGGCCGAAATTCTGTACTTTCACCTCATAGGGTGCAAACAGGAAGGATGAGAATACAAGGAGGGTGGAGAAAAGAGAAAAAAACACAGGCCGTGCCGCAGCCTTTGCCCCTGTTTCCAGATAGAGTACCCCGCTGTCAATGATCATGCCTGTCGAAAGAGCCAACCCTGCCAGCACCAGGATATCCACCTCCCATCCCAGAATGCGGAACAACGCCAGAGTTCCACAGAGGGAGAAAGGAATATTCAGGCAGAGAAGAAGGCTTGTTTTAAGACTGGTGAGAACCAAAAGGGTGATCACCGTTACAGAAATGAGAGAAAACAGGAGGATATACAGAATTTCTTTCAAAGCCTCTTCGGTCAGCATCCCTTTGTCATAGAGGATGCGTGTTTCACCAAGACGGGATCGGATGCGGCGCAGATCCCGGCAGAGAGAGATTGTATTGGCATCCCCCGATTCTTTGATCCAGATGAGGACTTTCTCTTCTCCATTGACCCTTGAAAGGCTCTTCTGTTCTGTGTTAATCAGGGAAGCTTTGAAGACATTTTCCACAGTCAAACCCTCTGCCAGTTGCTGATTGTTGAAATCATTTACTGCTGCATAACGAAGATCCAGAATAAGAGAGGTCTGACCCTGGACAGGAATACTGCCCAGGACATTGGTGCTGCCGAAAATCCGGGCCATTCCGGAGTTGGAAAGCTGTAAAGAGTGAAGGTCATCCTGCCGGGTATGAATAATCACATCCTGTTTGGGAATCCCGCTGATTTCAATCTGTCCCACCCCTTTCACCTGTTTCAGGAGTGATTTGACCTCAATTTCGGTCCATCCATCCTCCAACTGGAGGATAAACACAGGCAGGGCATTGCTGTCGTTTTTACTGATCTGAGGCTTCTGGGTCCCCTCGGGGAAATCCATTCTGTCCAGGATGTCTCGAAGCTCCAGGTAGCTTTGACCGAGATCCGCATTATCATCCAGGAAAAGTGTGAGAACCGCCTTTTCATCTTC
>NZ_JAQIBL010000051.1 GCF_027859075.1 Oceanispirochaeta sp.
AAAACTTCTTTACTTTCAAAATTTAATACCCCAACAACAAAATATTAGCTTGCATTCAACATTGCTGAAAAACCGGGCCTTGTAAAAGTACGGTCTTTTCTTCAATAAATACTATACCCCCCGACCCTATCTTTATAGGGTAATCCTCTTTTATTGAGCAGTCAATGGCTGAAACTCAATATTATAGTAATTTAGTAGTATTTCTACTGCTTTTAGAATCATTGAATTGTACTAAAAATTTAAATCTGAATGAAATCTGTTTGTTTCTAAGGGCTTATAGAAGCGTTTTAATAATGCTTCTCTAGCATTGTGCGGCAGATTTGCGAAATGGGCTATCACCATTCAATTCAGATTATCAGTATAAATATGTATCCTTATGAAATAGTAATTTTAAGAAGCTTATTACCTAAATCGTAATTGAAGTTTTCATCATAAACGAAAAGAACAGTTTCGAATTCTCTATAACTTTTTTTTTGAATAGAGAATATCAATGAAGCATCAAGACTGATCTGTCCGTAATTTCGTTATGAAAACAAATCAAAAGTACAAGATACAGTCGAGAGGCACACTTCAACCCAGAGAAAAAGCCATGAACTATGGCATTTCCGTCCTGAACGACAAAGAACTGCTGAAGATCCTGATAGGAAGCGGACAGAAGAACTGTTCCGTCGACAAGATTGCAGGAGATCTTCTGAACCTGCTGGACAAGGAAAAAGAACTGCCCGACCTGGAGACACTGATGAGCGTGAAAGGCATGGGGATGGCCCGGTCCTCACTGATTGCGGCTGCGCTGGAGTTTTCCAGAAGGCATTATCTCAGCACCGGGCAAAAGGTCTCCCAACCAGGAGACGCCTACCCTCTTCTGGCTCACATGGCCGACCGGAAACAGGAGTACTTCTTTACCATCAGTCTCAACGGTGCTCATGAACATATAAAAACACGCCAGGTGTCTCAAGGCTTATTAAACAGGACCATAGTGCACCCCAGAGAGGTGTATGCGGATCCCATTCATGACAGGGCCGCGGCCCTGATCGTGGCACACAACCACCCATCGGGAAATCTGGAACCCAGCCGGGAAGACCGGGACATTACCCGAAGGCTCCAGGACGCAGGGGAAATTCTTGGTATCCCCATACTGGATCATCTGATTTTCTGTCCCTCCGGCTACTTCAGCTTCCTGGAACAGGGTCTTCTATGATCTTGTCATTCAGATATAAAGAGAGGCGGAACTCAGGCTCTCCCTGTTCCGCCGTTTTTTCACTTATTGAATTTAACTGCGATTTCTTTAAATCCTGCAGCCATGATATGAATATCCAGACTATTCATAATCATAACCAAACCCTTATCGAGCCAAAGATTAAGCAAATTATCATCAGCATGCATCGCAAAGAACTTATTATGATGAATTGCAGCTTCAACAACCTTAGAAATAGCCTCTTGAACTTTATCGGACATCAGCTGTCCCGGGACTTGCAGAGAAGCAGCCAGATCATTGGGACCGATGAGTAAAACATCCAATCCGGGAACAGAGGCTATGGCATCAATATTATCGATGGCCTCTTTTGTTTCAATCTGGGCGATACACAGAGTCTTTTGATTCTGCTCTTCCATATATTCCTGAACTGGAAGGAGGTTCTTCTCAAAATTCGTATGCTCTCCTAAAGTAGTGAGTCCCCTCCTGCCTAAGGGGCTGTATCGGGACCAGGCAACCAGTTTTTCAGCCTCTTCCCGGTTACTGATCATGGGAACCATGACTCCATCTGCACCCAGATCCATCGCTCTGGATACAAATGCCTTTGATAATTCAGGAACCCTGATATATATACCAAGATTTATGGAACGGGCCACTTTTGCCGCATCTGAAAACTCTTCAAGACTGAGTGCTCCATGTTCTAAATCATACATACTATAATCAAGGCCAGCCGCTTTGGCTAACTGGGGGATAGCCGGGTTTCGGGACATTCTGATCATCGTTCCAACAATACGTTCACCCTTCCTTAACTTTTGAACTGACATTTGATTTCTCCTCATCTAACGTAATTACTACTATTTATAAATGATATTATTATAAATCAATACTGATAAGGGCTTCTATGATCTGATACGTTCATCCAGTATGACAGGGAGGATGAATTCAAAACAGGCTCCTCCCAGATCAGATTCCCTGCAATTGACCGATCCCCGGTATAAACCCGCGACAAATTTCACAGAAGACAAACCAATGCCCATGCCCCGTGTATTTCTCCCATGATCTTTTTTAAAAAACAATTCAAAAATTCTTTCCCGCTCTGCAGCGGGAACACCAGGACCACTATCTTCCATCCTGAGAATTAATTGCTGATGTTCTCTGTCATAATTTACAGAAAACAGAATGGAATCATTTTCAGAGCTGTGCTTGCAGGCATTGTCGTAGAGGTTGATGATGGCCCGGCTCAGCTGTTTTTCACTGCCTGTAAATTTTAGATGATCCGGGAAATTTTCTTTGAAAGTAAAATTTTTCCTATATAACAATGACTCTTCAGTAAAATACTGAATCAATTCATCAACCCACTCTCTAACCGGGTATTCTTCGCCCATTTCTTCTGTTTGACAGCTTATCACCCGGGAAAAATCCAGCATTTCATCAATTCGTTCTTCCAATAAACCGGCTTTCCCCAAAAGGATACCCACGATTTTAATGGTTTCTTCTTCAGACTCAATCACACCGTCACGGATAGCTTCCAGATACCCCCGAATGGATGTGAGCGGAGTTTTCAGGTCATGAGTCACTGACATCATGAAATTAAGCCCCAGGCGCCTGTTGTTGTTTAACTCCTGTCTCATTTCTTCAAAGGCCTTCAATC
>NZ_JAQIBL010000052.1 GCF_027859075.1 Oceanispirochaeta sp.
GAGTGCTTAAGTCAGTAGGGAGCTTGACTACCACAGTTATAGGAGCCTCAGTTTTTGTAAATGTTATTACTTCTAATCAATACCTTGCTGTTATTATACCTGGGCAAATGTTTGAAGAGTCTTATAGAAATCACAAATTGAAGCTTAAAAATCTCACTAGTGCATTGGAGGCCGGTGGAACACTTACGGCGCCTCTTATTCCATGGAACAGTAATGCTGTGTTTGTATTTTTATCCCTTGGAGTCCCGGTAGTAAAGTTTGCTCCTTATGCTATATTGTGCTGGCTGACACCAATAATTGTGATAGTGTTTGCTTATTTCAACATTAAAATGGAGAGAACAAAAGCCCCTGGTGAAGAGCCTGAAGACCAGCAATAGTGAGATATACAGGAAATCTTGCAGATTTAGTTGTTTCACGTCAGATTTGTGACCCAACTGTTCTTGATATATTCCGAGAGTGCCAAGATGTCCACAGGTCATGGTGTTATCCAGGGATATAACGGCATAGCCGCCGTAGATGACAAACATCAACTGATTATCTTTGCAGATACATTCGATACGAAGGTCAGGCAGGTTGCCATTCTCAAAGAAGTGGCAGATAAGAATGGGCGGAATCCAATAGAAGAGATGAAAACCAAGATTGATACCCCTTACGGAAGAGCCATTTCTTCTCACAGAATGAGTACGGTGGAACCGGTTTTCGGACACATTGCCGGAATAAAGAAACTCAACCGTTTTACTTTGCGTGGTAAAGAGAAGGTCAGTACTCAATGACTTTTGTATTGCATAGTTCATAATATTGGAAAAATACAGAGGAATAGTGCATAAAAAGGGGTAGAGGAGATGGATTGGAGTATCGAGTGTCTGAGAGGCTAAGATACCCATTCTGATCGTATTTCAGCAAAGGAATCATGCTGTATATTGAAATAAAAATATAGACTTAGTAATGCCGGTACAACTTGATTTTGAAGGGTTTTCAAATTCTGTGAGGCGGATATTCTACAGTCTTGTTATGTGAACTTAAATTTATTTATCATGCATTGGAATAGGTTCTTTTGAATAGTTATTAGAATTAAGAATTTTAGACAACTCGAGACAGTATCGTCGCTTATCGGTAGTTGCTAGATCAAAGAATCTAGTAATTTCTCTTTGACTTATGAGAGGTCTCACAATAATATGACTTATATCGAATCTCTTATATGTCTATAAATTAATATCAAAAATGATAGATGAAGGGAATTAATATAATTATAATTATAATTATACGAATTCATGATAAAATGATAATAATTTAATATCATAAATTTAAGGCTATTCAATGAAAATTAAAATGAAACTGCTCGTCCTTATTTTATCTCTTTTGGTTGCCATGATTTTGACAATTGCTTTGTACATGGGATTTCAGCAATTGGTTAATGTTATACAAAGTGAAAAAGCAGAACTTCTCTATCTGAAAGATAGAGTACTTAATGAACAAAAGGAACTTTCCAATATCCTCTATGATGAAGTAATTATTTCCTTTCAAATTGAGAAACTGTACGAGGCTATTGCTGAAAAAGAAGAGGTCTTGGAGAACGTTAAAAACATGAAACGTCTATCAAACATAAATGAAACAGTTAAGTCTGCCCTTCGACGTATAGTAATACACGATGAAATACAGGTGGAAGCACAGGATAAACTTAGTATAGAGATTGAGGAATTATTGAGTGTTGCAGATGAGGTTTTTGCTGAAAAAATGGTTGGAATCAGGTCCGTATTTGCCTTTAATATGGTCGAAACAGATGCTTTTAGAGAATTTGATGGATATGAAAAATTAAACGACAGTGTCTATAGAACAAAAGTTCAGATTACTGCTCTAAATAGTGCTCTGGAAGGATCTCAAATTGAAATAGAAGAACAATATGCTATCATCGAAAAGCAGATTGAGTATTATACAAATCTCGGTTATCTCATTTCGGCGGGTTTTATGTTTATTGTTATTGTTTTATCGATTATTATTTCTTTTATTATTGCAGGTCAAATTGCCGGTTCAATTAGCAATCTAGAAACAAGTCTGTCAATTATGGCATCAGGTGATTTGACAAAAAGTATAAATGCCACAACTAGAGATGAAATGGGTCAATTGAGCAAGGATATGAGTGATTTCCAATCGGGGTTGAATCATTCTCTCAACAAAATTAAAGAAATTACACATATCAATAGCGAGGTAAAAGAGGAACTTATTTCAACAGCGACTGAAACTTCATCAGCTGCTGTGGAAATTTCAGCGAATGTAAATTCCATAAGTACACAAATGTCTTCTCTCGATGAGAATATTTCCCTCTCCAATAAAGGAGCCTTGGATATTGCCTCTTCTATCAGTGAATTGAACATGCACATCGGGGAACAGTCAGTTATGGTAGAGCAGTCTACAGCCTCCATTACCCAGATGATTGCTTCCATAGCAAATGTATCAAAACTTACTGAGAAAAATCAGGTGGTCATTAGTCAACTTGTTGAAACAGCAAATGAAGGTGATTTAAGGCTGACTGAAACAACCAACATCATCGAAGACATTAATGCCTCGGTCAATAGTATTAATAACATGGCCGGAATTATTCAGAGTATTTCTGCCCAGACAAATCTATTAGCCATGAATGCTGCTATTGAAGCAGCTCACGCTGGAGATCAGGGCAAGGGGTTTGCTGTTGTAGCAGATGAAATCCGGAAATTGGCAGGAGCATCAGCTAACAATACAAAAGAGATCTCAAAAACGCTCAAAAATATTATAGATAGAATAGAAAATGCTTCACAATCCGGTCTTAGTACTAGAAAGGCGTTTAGCAATATCAACAATAAAATAGAAAGCCTTTCGGAAGCCCTGCTGACAGTTTCTTCCAGTACAGAAGAACTTAATATTGGTGGAAAGCAAATACTCGAATCCATATCTAACCTCGGAGACATCTCCTCGGTGGTAAAAGAAAAATCTGATATCATAAAAACAAGCTCCGGATCAGTCAATGAGATAATGGGATCAGTTTCCGATATATCCAGAATGGTGACAAATGCTATAACCGAAGTTAATGTCGGTTTTAATGAAGTTACTGAAGCCATGGCCGGATTAAAAAGAATGTCCGATAAAATAAGTAATGTGAGTGAACAACTTATATCGGAAGTGGATACTTTTCATACAAATTAATGATAGGAATTTCTATAATCCCTGTCAATCAAATTCTCTGGAAGTGCAGCCAATTTCAGTCTCAGAAAATCTGGGAAATCAGCAGGTTACTGCTTTTTCGCCCTAAAAAACATCCACAACCATTGAATTACATTATGTACACATTCGCACAAAAGCAAAACTGTATTTTTCTTCATCCATTGGATATACTGCTCCCCCCGGCATCGAGAATGAAGAATTAATCTGATATTTCTGTATAATCCACCCCGGACGGTGCCCGACCAACCTTCTTCAGATGTTTAAGGATCCTTTTGATCTCAGCAGTATCCTGAATTACAGCAATCACTCTCATTTCCGAACCACATTTCGGACAAAGGAACGCATTAATATCATAGATCATTGATATCAACCGTGCCCAGGCTTTCCTACTTGCCTTTTCGGAAATATCACATTCAGTTTCTTCAGGCAATTCGTCCTCTAAAGAAAGAATCTGTTGTGCTGCTTTCCAGCCTTCCGGGGCATGACGAACCACATCGGGATGTTCTGACCTTTTCCCCCTGGTCCTGGAAGCATATAATCCATACCTTCGAATATACTGAATACCTTTTGGAGGGATATGTTGAGTCAACTCAGCCAGAAAATCACAACCGTTAAACATATGAATATTCTCACCAAAATATTTATTATATTGAGTCACAGCTGTCCAATATAAAAATGCCTCATAAACACAGCCCCATTTGACCACCTGAAAAAAACATTGATTCTGTCCCTGGTTTTGGTTTGTTCAACTACAGCCATATGTCTTTCCTCAGGAATAATAGAATTGGAATCCCCGCCATCAGTGAACCTACTGTCCACACTTGAGTCGATGAATCTGAAAGATATTTTAAAAGAAGAAATGAAATCATGGATATCTAACAATACTTTGAAAACTCTTTGTAATCGTTATAGCCTCTATAAAAACAAAAATGTATCCTTTTTTCTTTGGTATTTCACGTATAGCATTCATCTCATGTACTTTGGCATCTGTAAAAGTGACAAAGGACGGGATATAACCGGAATGATCCAGTTTGACATGCAACTGAAACCCTTGGTGTAGGCCTCTCCACGGTGCTTCTTAACCCATTTTTCAAAATCATGTCTCGTTATTAATTGAAGGAATTGCTGAAAATTTGTATCCTTATGACTCATAGCCTATTTCCTTTTTTATAGTAATGTTTTAGTCAACTTAACTATAATTGGATTTCGGTTTCTATAAACCCCCTTCAGATTATCTTTGACAGCTGTGATAAATCGCTTATAATTGTGCCTAGGGGCAGGCATTTTTAAAAGAGATTTTCTCAAGTTTGTATTAAGCCTTTAACAGGAATATAATTGAGGTACTAAAATAGATGGAAAAAAAATTAAACGGAATAATCACTTCAAATAAAGAACTTGAAAATGAATTAAACATCGCAAATGAAGAACTTGACTTTCAGAACGAAGAGAAGGAGAAACGAGCCGCTGAACTGGCTATCGCAAATAAAGAACTCGCCTTTCAGAATGAGGAGAAGGATAAACGAGCCACTGAACTGGCTATCGCAAATAAAGAACTTGCCTTTCAGAATGAGGAGAAGGATAAACGAGCCGCTGAATTAGCCATCGCAAATAAAGAACTCGCCTTTCAGAATGAGGAGAAGGATAAACGAGCCACTGAACTGGCTATCGCAAATAAA
>NZ_JAQIBL010000053.1 GCF_027859075.1 Oceanispirochaeta sp.
GAATCTGCAGCCGCGATTCCAGATCTTTTGCACAACGGCCGATTTCCTCTGGAAAGGGAGGGCGGCTGCCGGGAGGACGGCATCGCGGAAGGTTTTGAAGACAGAGATCTGTAGGGAGATTCATCTCAATAGCGGTCATCCACTTCTGAAAATAATCCATCTCATCCGGGCCCAGGGGGAGGTGGAGCTTATCTGCTTCCAGTGAGGGGGGGGTTGTAACAACCCAGAGATCTGAGTTTATGCGGCCCAGGATTGGTACGGCCTTGCGTCCGGCTCGGCTCATAGAGCAGAGACCACAGTTTTCCGATGGTAAATCATCCGTTTCCTGTGTGAGGATTTCATTCTGATGAGGATGGACCTCAGGAGTTGAAAAATCCGGAACCTGGACAGGCCTGATTTCTTTTCCGTAACGGAGATAATCATCTGTCCTGGAAAGGAGCCTCCAGTAGTCAGTATAAAGTTCGTTCTGTTCCATAAATTACCTTATCCAGGAATAAACCATGAGGTTTTGCCGAAGGACCCGCCAGGGCCCTGTTTTTCTCGTCAAGGATACCCCTTATCTCATCAAAAGATCCACCACTTTCATACTGATTCAGAATGGTTCCCACCATGGTACGAACCATTTTCCAAAGAAAAGCATTCCCGGCCACACGGAATACGGTAAAAGGTCCTTCACGGAAAAAGCGGGCACTGTGTACTGTTCGAACCTTGTTTTTATTGGAATCTTTGGCCGAAGCAAAGGATGTAAAGTCATGAGTTCCCGTCAAAGCCTGTGCCATCCGATTGAGTTCAGGAATAGAAAGGTCCAGGAGACAGGGCGTAGAATAAGGGGTCATATGAGCACGCTGCTCCCGGGGGTGTACCAGATAATAGCGGTAGACTCTCATCACCGCATCATAACGGGCATGAAAATCAAGATTGACTTCACTGCTTTTGTGAATCCGGATATCCCGGGGGAGCTTTGAATTCAAAGCAAGCATAAATCGATCGGAGGGGATGGAACAGCCGGTGGTTTCAAAGTGGGCGACCTGGCATGAGGCATGGACACCCGAATCAGTCCGTCCGGATCCTACAAGACTTACGACCTTTCCGTTGTGTAAGGAATTAAGAACCCCTATGATTTCTCCCTGAACGGTTCTGCTGGTTTTTTGTATTTGCCAGCCTTTAAAATCTGTCCCGTCATAAGAGAGATCAAGGCGGATCTTACGGTGCAATTCCAAGTTCATCCAGTTCATCCTTTATCAGTTTATGCAGATCCCGGGACAATTCCAGCAGAGCTGTAGGTTTGGATTTGGATGATTTCCCCATACCAACTATACGTGAAACTGTTGAACGAGCCTTGCTCAACTGCTTTGCCCTTCGTTCGGGGTGACTGCGCTGACCGTATTTATATTCAAGAAAGCCAGAAAGGTAAAGGACACCGTCAAAACCGAAGTTGTTATCCAGATCGGGACCCAGGTGACTGAGTCCTTCAACGTTCTCTTCCCCCTTTTGTTCCATCTCAACAACCCTGGCATAAAAGAAACTGGCCTTCCTGTAGAAAACTTTGGCCAGATAGTCATAATTTTCATCATTATTCTGGCTATGAAGATCCATACAGAGCCAGGCGGCTCTCAGACAGGACATGGCTTGCTTGAAATGTGGTGCCATAGGACCGGGGGCCGATTCATAACACATCGATGAAAAAACGTAGGAGGCAACACCTTCCTGCAGCTTGCGGGAGCTCTGAAAATCTAAATGGGGAAAAATGGAAGCCAATTCCGTTTTCCTTTCTCCAATCTCCTTTTTCAACTGAAGAATCCGCTCGCCGGAGACATTTGAAAAATCGCTGGGATAGGCTGAGTAATAACAGGAAGGACAGACAACGATGGGATACAATAGTGGAAAAACAGCACCAAATTTACTGGTGGGGACATAGATGCGGTGCAGCTCTTTTGTCAGATCTCCCGCATTCATTCTTCCCCCGCCTGAAAGGAGTTCTTCCTTATGAAATGTATTTTCACAGATAGGACATTCCAACTGCTGTTTGGTCAGAAAGGTTAGTTTTATTTTACTATCAGACAACGGGAGCCTCCTCGATAATGACCTGTGCGATGGATAGAGTCGAATCGTGACTGAGGGACAGAAAAACGACCCCTCCGCCATTGTACTCCAGAGCACGGGAAGCGGAACCTCTCAGAAGGAGATCAGGTTTACCCCGAGGGTCCAAAACAACCTCAATATCCTTCAGAGCGATTCCCTTAAGACCTGTCCCCAAGGCCTTTCCAAAGGCTTCCTTGGCAGCAAATCGAGCCGCCAGAGATGCCGCTGCATTCTTCCCCTTGGATTGAATATAGTCAATTTCCTCCCTGCTGAAATAGCGCATTAAAAGAATCTCCTTGTTCAGCCAGTTCCTGATTCGTTCAATATCAACGATGTCAACACCAGTTCCTTTTATCACTGAGTTTCTCCCCGCTCAGAAAAAGAAACCTGAATTTCTCTAGGGCTGTATTTCAGAACAACCACTCCCTCGGGTGTATCGACCTGGACAGGAAGAGTATAGGTTCCGGGGACAATAATCCGTGAACAGTCTATATAAAAATGGAGGTCCCTGGCTCTCAGCTGTTCCAGCATCAATTGGCTGCCCTGAAGGGTGATGGCCATTTCAGGAAGATTCTCTGAAATGATGAATCCCAGATCCAGATCGACCGAGACGATTTCAAGATTTGTCAGATTCTGAATGATCACGGCCTCCTCGACGGCTCCCCGTAATTCAACGGTATTTCCACCTGGAAAAGAGACATTGTCACCCGGTGGAATCAAACGGGAACTCACAGTAAAATCATCATACCGGCCGGAAAGATCGATTTCTTCTGTCTTTATCCCGGTAATGGATTCAAGCTGGGAACGGGGTCCCTGGACGGTCACATAGGTGGGTGACACAAAGTACTGCACCAGTTCGTACCCATTGGGAACAAAAGCTGTGAGAACCGGTTGAATCTCAAGGCTGCGAATGACCTTTTCTTCCTGTGAGATGGTCACTTCCCGGGGTTCAACCTCTATCTCCATGGTCTCATCGTTGTGGCCATAAGATGAGAGGAGACTGATTTCTACGGGAACTTTGAAGGTTCCTTCCTCTTCAAATGTCCTGAAATCCGCAACGGCGCTGATCTCATTGTCCAGGATTGAGTATATCAGTTCCTCCGTTCCCCGCAGATTAACCCTGACACTCACAGGAAAATTTCCGGTGACCGAAAGCCCTTCTGTTGTGAGGATTTCCAGAGGGATGCTGAAAAAGCGCTCTTCCAGGTTGTTTATTTGATAAAAGAGAGACAGGAGGATGGCCGCCAGTATGGAAAGGATCTTGGCCAGCCAGCGGTCAAACAGGATTTGATTCAGTCCTTTTTTCATGCCCCGAGCCCTCCTGTGTCATCACCAGGTTCTTCTCTCAGATTCAGCAACTGCCTGAGACGGAACCTTACTTCATCCAGAGTCAGGGCATAAAAAATATGAGAATCATAGGCCAGGGAGATAGCTCCCGTCTCTTCAGAAACCACCAGAACGACAGCATCCGTCTCCTCCGCCAGCCCCAGAGCAGCCCTATGGCGTGTTCCAAAACTCCTGCGGATGTCTGCCTGCCGGGACAAGGGGAGAAAACATCCTGCTGCGACAATGGCTCCGTTTTGAATCACCAGGGCTCCATCGTGGAGAGGGGTGTCATGACCGAATATGGTGATGATGAGTGAAGATGATAAGCTGGCATTGAGTTTTGTTCCCGTATCGATGATGTTTTTAAGCCCTACGTTTCGGGCAAAAACAATCAGAGCCCCCCTTTTATGACCAGAGAGGACTTCTGCCGCCCCCAGAATGGAGTCCATCTGAAGGGAGCGGCTCCTTGTCTGGAGTCTGAAAAAATCACGCTGCCCGATTCTGGTAAAAATGCTCCTCAATTCGGGCTGAAATACAATGGCAATACCGATAAATATACCTGGAGCCAGGAGGTTCAGAATCCATAAGAGGGTGCTGAGCTGCAAAAACCAGGCTCCCACATAAACCAGAGCCAGCAAAGAGGCCCCCTTGAGGAGCTGAATGGCCTGGGTTTCTTCCATGATGTTATAGGCCTTGTAAATGAGGAAGGCCAGTAAGGCGACGTCTATGACGGGTCTGATAATTTCTCTGAGAGCCCAGGAATCAATCAATCCTTCCATAGTAACTCCTGCATCATCCTGACCATCTGAAAAGTTTCGCCTACATCATGAACTCTCAGAATATCCACTCCTTTAGCGGCGCACCAGCCGTTGGCAATGAGAGACCCGATGAGCCTGTCTTCGGGTTCTACGTCCAGAATCTCACCGATAAAAGATTTACGGGAAAGACCTATCAAAAGGGCATACCCTATTTGGTAAAAGCGATCAATGTTGCGGATCAGATCGAGGTTATCCTTTAGGCTTTTTCCAAAACCGATACCCGGGTCCAGAACAATATTCTTTTTGGCAACTCCCGCCTCTTCTGCAGATGCGGCAACCTTGAGAAGGAAATCAAGAACTTCATCCACAACAGAGACGTATTCCGGCTTGATCTGCATGCTTTCAGGTGTTCCTTTCATATGCATCAGGATGACAGGACAATCTTTCTCCACAGCCAGAGAGGTCATTTCTGGATCATCCCTGAGGGCGGATATATCATTGATAATGTTTGCACCCGCATCCAGTGCCGCCCGGGCCACCTGGCTCTTCCGGGTGTCTACAGAGAGGGGGATATCAATCTCTTTTCGGATGGCTTCTACGACGGGAATGACCCGGTCCAATTCTTCTGAGAGGGATACAGAAGCCGCCCCCGGACGGGAGGACTCTCCCCCCAGATCCAGAATATCAGCCCCCTCCCTGACCATGGTCAGGGCCTGGTTCAACGCCTCTTCAGCACCCTGTTTGCGGCTGCGGACGTAAAATGAGTCGGGTGTGCAGTTGATTATACCCATGATCAAGGGTCTTTTGTCTTTATGAATCATCTTGGTTCCATCAGAATACACTATTGTTGTTTTTATTAAAAGTAAATTAGCTCAACCAACAAGGAATGTCAGGAGAGTCAAGCCGGAAAAATCAGTCCTCCAGGATAATGATTTCCACCCTTCGGTTCAGTTTTCGCCCCTCCTCGGTGCTGTTGTCCCCCAAAGGTTCCAATCCGCCCATACCGGAGAAAAGAAAACGATCCGCATCGATGCCCCGGGCTGACAATTCCCGTACGATCATCCTGGCACGGTCCTGTGAGAGTAGAATCTGTGATTCCATGGTCCCGATATCTGCGGTATGACCCTTGACGAAAAAAGTCCTTTCCGGGATGGTGATCAGAATTTCTGCAATCGTATCCAACAGAGGTTTGTCCTCCGGAAGTAAAAGGGCCTGATCCGGTTCAAAATGAAGATTCTTAAGATTCAGAGCCAGCCCTTCATCCCGGGTTTCCACTGTAACCTGGTCATCCAGAGATTCCCCTCTCTCTTTAAAAGACTCATTGAGACTGTCTTTCAGAGAGTTTTGAACATTCATGGTCAATCCGGGGCGATCCAGGAGTTCAATTCCCTTATAAAATGTGAGGAGAAAGCCTTTCTCCCTCAGACTGCTGCCATCCTGATACTGGTAATCTTCTTCCATAATATCTTTCATAAGAAGAAATTCACGGGTTTCCTTATCAATAAGCAGGGAGACCACATGCTTCCCGCTGAGAGCCTTCAAGAAGGAATCGGCATCCCGTGATTGCCCGGAATGGTAGCGGACTGCATACTGCGCCTGAATGACAAAGACCTCTCGGCCTTTCCAGACGTCATCCCCCAGAAAGGTATATTCACAATACTGGGGAAGGACAGCCCTTTCGCTGGAGTCGGGAGAGCTTATGACAAGCTCTAATCCTCCCTCCCATTTGTCTCCGGGACTGACGGCTCTATCGGGAAAAGTGGGGAAACTCCTCAGCCGGGGATAGGTAGAGCCGGGAACCAGCATGGTTCCTTTTGCATTCAGACTGAATTCGGTTTCTTCGCTTCCTGTCACGGCGGAAGCTGTTTTGAAACCGTCCTTTGCCTTTTCCTCAAGATGGTACACCTCGCCGGAAATGCGGAACAAATCTGTACCTGAGCGGCTGGTTTCATAAATCCCGCGGTTTTCACGGTATACATGTCCCTGATACCGGCCATCCCGGTATTGACTGAGATTGAATTTTTCAATGACTCGGTACTTTTCACCGGGTTCAACCGTAAAAATAACGGCCTCGTCCTGGGCAATGAGTTCCTGAGCTGTCCAGATGAGAAGAAAAAAGTATATGAAATTAGTCTTCTTTCTTTTCCAGGGTAGTGGTTTTAATGAAACGGGCACTGCTAAACTCCTTGGGCTTTATTCTGACTCCCTGGGCTTTAACCCCTTTCACCAGATAGTTTTCCAGAGGAAAACTATCAGCTGCCGTCCGAATCAGTGATTTCTGAATGAAATCTACCACAATGGAAACATCCGTTTTTGTGGTAAACCGGACCAGTTGGGAGTTCTCAGGCAGAAGTTCATAAACCTTATTCAAGATGAACTGAGTGACCTTACAGCGCTTAATATAAGGATATCCATTTTCATTGTTCCGGTACACAACGGAAAAGACCGTCTCTTCCAGGGTATCCTTATCGGTTAATCCGCAGTACAAAAGACCCATCCCTACAAAATATTTGTCTGGGACATCCATAATCTGATAGCTGCAGTCTTTACGAACCAGAAGAATCCGGTCATAGACAGAGGCTTCACAATAGAGGGTACCCGTTGCGACATCAGATCCGATGTATCCTGTTTCCTTGTTGTAGCGGATTTTGAGATTTTTCTGGGCTGCGTCTCGGATGTCAACTTTCTGAATATCCATCAGTTCGGTCCGCCGGGGCATCAAAGGAGCCTGTTTGGCAATCAATCCATCCAGATTGGCTATAGCATAATCCTTCAGATTTTTAAGGTGATGACGGATCTCCTTGAGCCGGGCCAGGATCTCCTCTACTTCCTTTTTCATTTTATTGATGTCGTATAGAGAGATTCTTCTGATAGGTATTTTCAGGAGACGTTCTATGTCATCGTCGATTAGATCTCTCGTTATTTCTTTCATAAAGGGAACAAAGCCATCTTTAATAGCCAGAGTGATGGCTCCGGGACTCTTCATTTGTTCGATGCTTTTATAGATGCGCTCTTCGATGAAGATCCTCTCAAGAGTTCGGGCATGAAGGCGGTCCAGGAGCTGTCCCTCTTCAAGCTTCAATTCTTTTTTAAGAATGACAATGAGCTTTGCAGCATGGTATTCTATCACCTCGGGGATGGTCATGATGCGGGGTTTCAAGTCCTGACCGATAACCAGGAGGTTCAGGGAAAGAGAGACTTCACAGTCTGTAAAGGCATAAAGACCATCCAGGACATCCTTGGTATGAACACCCCGGGGAAGTGTAATTTCGATTTCCACCTTATCCGTTGTGAAATCGTTAATCCTCCCGATTTTAATTTTATTCTTCCGGGCTGCCGCTTCAATCGAAGTTATAAGTGTTTCTGTGGTTGTGCCAAAAGGCAGTTCGGTAATGGCTATCTTTTTAGGATCACTCGTATCCAGCCTGGCTCTGGACAGAACCTTTCCATTCCCTTCCCTGTAATCTGTTACATCCACCAGACCTCCCGCAGGGAAATCAGGAAAGAGCTCAAAAGGCTCACCCGTCAGGAAGGAACGCTCTGCTCGGAGAACCTCAACAAAGTTATGCGGGAGTATCTTTGTTGACATCCCGACAGCGATTCCCTCGGCTCCCAATATCAGAATAAGAGGAATCTTACAAGGGAAAACGATGGGTTCCTTTCGTCTGCCGTCATAAGTGTCTTCAAAATCCGGGATTTCAGGATTATAGAGTATGGTTTTGGCCATGGGCAGGAGGCGGCACTCGATGTATCTGGCGGCTGAGGCCGGGTCTCCTGTAAAAATATTTCCAAAGTTTCCCTGTTTGTCTACAAAAAGATCCTTGTTTGCCAGATTGACCAGGGCTCCGTAGATAGACGAGTCTCCATGGGGATGGTACTGCATACAGTGACCAACTACATTGGCTACTTTGTTGAATTTTCCGTCATCCACATCAAAAAGAGACTGGATGATACGCCTTTGGACGGGTTTAAGCCCGTCATCCAGATGGGGGATGGCCCGATCTTTGATGACATACGAGGCGTACTCGATGAAGTTGGTATTGAATATTGAATTTATGTATGCCATCAGACCAGGTTCTCCATAATATATTTCCGTCTTTCCGGAGTATTCTTACCCATGTAAAACTCCAGTATTCCACTTGTTTCCTTCATGGATTTTATATTAACAGGAACGATCCTCATATCTTCTCCGATGAACTGGCCGAACTCATTGGGTGAAATCTCTCCGAGGCCCTTAAAACGGGTCACTTCGGGACTGCTGATAGATCCCAGGGCGGCATCCCGTTCAGACTCATTGTAACAGTACACCGTTTTTTTCTTATTTCTGACACGGAAGAGGGGTGTTTCCAGAATATACATATGTTCCGCCAGTACCAGCTCTTCAAAATAGTTGAGAAAGAATGTGAGCAGCAGGTTTCTGATATGAAATCCGTCATTATCCGCATCGGTGGCCACCACGATCCTGTCATAGCGCAGATCATCGATGGAGTTTTCAATTCCCAGAGCCATCATCAGATTATACAGCTCTTCATTCCTGTAAATATCCGCCTGCTTTTTCCCATAGGTATTCCAGGGTTTCCCGCGGAGTGAATATATGGCCTGAAGGTATACATCCCTGCAGGACACCATGGAACCAGTGGCCGACTGCCCTTCTGTGATGAATATGGTGGAATCCCGCCCCTTGTCACCATCGGGTCTGTGAAATTTACAGTCTTTCAGCTTGGGAATATTCAAGGATATCTTTTTGGCAGCCGCCTTGGCTTCTTTTTTGACGGCATTCAGCTCTTTCCGGAACTTTTCATTACTGATGATCTTATTTTCCATGGCCGTAGCGGCGGTCGTATTCTTATGCAGAAAATCAACGATTCCCGCTTTGGTTTCATTGACGATCCAACCCCGGATATCTGTGTTTCCCAGTTTGTTTTTTGTCTGACTCTCAAAAACAGGGTCTTTGATTTTGACTGCGATGGCCCCTACCATGCCCTCACGGACATCCTGACCGGAGTAATTTTTTTTAAAAAAATCATTGACTCCTTTCAACAAACCTTCCCGGAACGCACTGAGATGAGTCCCGCCATCCGAGGTGTACTGTCCGTTTACAAAAGAAAAATAGCTCTCTCCGTACACATAGTTATGTGTGAAGGCAAACTCAATCTTGTCAGACTGATGATATCCAATTTCATAGAGAATATCTTCTCCGACTTCCGAATGAAGCAGATCCCAGAGACCCCGTTTGGATTCGAACTTCTGTTTATTGAAATACAGACGCAGGCCCTTATTCAAACAGGCATAGTTCCAGCACCTCTGCTCGAGAAACTCACCGGTAAAACTGTATTCTCCAAAGATTTCCGTATCGGGGATGAATTCAACAAATGTTCCATCGCCAATACCCGGGGCGTCTCCTTTCTTTTGGGAAATAAGGTTTCCACTTTCAAAAATGGCTTCTGCATACTTGCCATCCCTGTAGGCTCTCACCAGAAAATAGGAAGACAAGGCGTTAACGGCCTTGGTTCCGACACCGTTTAATCCAACTGAAAACTGAAAAACATCATCATTGTACTTGGCACCCGTATTGATAATGGAGACACATTCCACAATCTTCCCCAGGGGGATTCCCCGGCCATGGTCTCGGACCTGAACCTTGTTGTCTATCAATGAGATGTCAATTCTGTTTCCATAACCCATGATGTATTCATCAATGGAATTGTCGACTACTTCCTTAATTAATATGTATATCCCGTCATCCGGATTGTTTCCGTTTCCTAAACGCCCTATATACATTCCCGAACGAAGGCGAATGTGTTCCAGTGAACTGAGGGTCTTTATTTTGCTTTCATCGTAATTTGTCTTGTTAGCGCTCATAAGGAGAAATAATATTCCCTGACCCGAATTTTGTAAAGACGGTAAAAAATATAGAAAAAAACCTTCAAATGGCTATTAAGCCATCGAGCTACTTTACAATGGGTCTCATCAGAACTACCACCCATTCTTCTTCATCCATAATTTCCAGCACCACAACTGAATACTGGATCAGAGCTGCAAAAATATCGTTTTACAAAACTCCGTTTTTCCGAGATCAAGAATGAATCGATGGAAAAGAATCAGTCGCAGGCCTTACTGGCAAACTCTTTCACAAGCACGGCCAGCTCCCTGCCCCGCTGAAAGGCCATCTTCATTTCGGCCTCACCCGGAGCGCCCTGCCACTCTACCGACTCAAGGAAATCCCAATGAAGTTTTTCTGTGGCTGTACCCAGTTCTTTTTCGGCTCCTCCGGACCATCCATAGGATCCAAAGCGGAAGGCTTTCTTATTCTGTACTTTTTTGCGGTTGAAATCATCGATGACATGAGCCATAGGGGGAAACATCTGGTATTCGTATGTAGGCATCCCCAATACAATTCCTGCCGATTTCCAGGCATCCGCCAGAATGAATCCGATGTCGTCTTCCGGAACTCTGTACTGATGAACCGGGATCTTCTCACTGCGGATGCCCTTGATGACTTCAGATACAAGTTTAGCCGTATTCCCGTACATGGAACCCCAGATTACAGTGATTTCCGCACAGGCCGGCCCCTTAAGGTAGGATGCGTAACGGGCATATCGCTCCACTATGACCGCAGGATTCTCTCTCCAGATAATTCCGTGGGAGGGACAGATCATACGGATATCCAGACCGCTCAGTTTTTTCAATCCTCTTTCCACAAAAGCAGAAAATGAGGCGACAATGTTGGCGTAATAACGGAGGGCTTCTTTTTTAAAAAACTCATGCTGATCACTCGAAAGCTGATCATCAAAAACTGCATTATCATCTACTTCACCATAGGAACCAAAGGCATCACAGGAAAATAGAATCTTGTCTTCCACAAGAAAGGTCATCATTGTTTCGGGCCAATGAATATTGGGAGTATCAAAAAACTGCAGGGTTTTCCCCTGTCCCAGATCCAGAGTCTCCCCATCTTTGATGGCATGAACATGGTCAAAGATTCCACAAAATTCGTTGACCAGGGGAACCGCTTTCTGACTGCAGTAAATCTCCATCTCCGGATTTTTAGTTCTAAACTTCCTGAGCCATCCTGAATGATCCGGCTCCATATGATTGACGATGATATAATCGATATTGGCGGGACTGACTCCGATTTCTTCCATCTGTGAAGTAATGCTCCGGGGAAAATCATCCTTATTCTGAGTTAAATCAATGACGGCGGTCTTATCACCCTTAACAACATAGGAATTGATAGACGTTCCGTCAGGAATAGACCAGATCCCTTCGAACAGATTACCCGGTTCGATATTGACTCCCATGCGGTAAACACCTTTGGTTATTTCGACAGATTTCACCCTAAACTCCTTGACAGTATATATTATTATTTAAATGTTCTTTCAATTATATTTATATTATAGAGGGGAAACAATTCCCTTTACAAGCATTATTCAATCCCCAGTGGCGGTACTGAATCCCCCTCCCGGACTTATCGGGTCCCGGCTGCCTTTCTGAACCGTTCCTCCCGGAGCATCCTGACCAGTTCCCTGTCAAAACAGGAGGAAAAGGCCTTGATTTCTTTCGGACCATAATTCTTCCCTTTATCCTGGCCGATTCCAGCCTCCCTCATCATCTGCATAAAGTCTCTTTGAGACAGGCGCTCACTCACATTGTCTTTAGTGAAGAGATTCCCACGGTCATTCATGACGACCATTTGTTTTTTAACCAGTGCCGAAGCCAGGGGAATGTCTCTTGTCAGAACCAGATCACCGGGCCTGCTGTTCTGAACGATAAAATCATCGGCGCTGTCCGGTGCATCCGATGTGAGGCTCATTGTAATGTAGGATGAATCAGGCAGAGGAAGTGGACTGTTGGCCACATAGTGGAGGGCTATCTTCTCTCTCACACAGCGGGAATTCACAATATCTCGGACCTGTTTGGGGCAGGAATCCCCATCTATCCAGACCGTCATCTGCGGGGAGTCCTGGCCAGAAAGGCGATTCCCGGTCCCTGAATCAGCCTGGATACACCAGGACAGGGCAGAAAACAGGATTCTCCCGGTTTGAGGAGAAGGGAATCATCCCCCTCACTCAGAGTGATATCTCCCAGGAGAACGACCAGTACTGATACCGGATAATCTCCCTCCAGAGTGATTGACCTGTTTCTGCAATCCAGTCTGACCAGTTCAAACTCCCTGGAGGGGGTTTTGTAGACAGCCGAGCCGTCAGATTCTAATTCAGGAAGGATACGCATCGCATCTGCCGATTCAAAGAGAAGAATTTTTTCCAGTTCTTTCAGATCCATAAATTTCCGGGTCAGCCCGCCCCGCAGGACATTGTCGGAATTGGCCATAAGCTCAACACCAAGGCCCTGCAGATAGGCATGGAGTTCTCCGGCGGGGAGATAAAGAGCCTCTCCCGGTTTCAAGCAGAGAGTATTCAGGAAGAGAGGTGAGAGGATACCCGTATCTCCCGGGTACTTATCCTGGAGTTTTAACACCCAGCGGCAGGCATCGTCATTCTGAGTGGAACACCAGTTCAATGCTGCATTCAGCAGTTCTTTGATCTGAGGATCACCCAGATTCATAAGGCTGATAAAAAAGGACTTTAAAAAAGAAGATTCATCAGAGGAAGGGACAGTGAAAAGGACAGATTGAAGGGAGGAGGGGCACCAGGGAGAAAAATAAGACAGAACTTCATCGGGTTTACGAAAACCCTTCATGGCCCAGTAATCTGTAATGGCACAGATGATTTCCGGTTTGTGGTTGTCATCCTTATAATTCCGGTTAAACCCATCTAAAGGGATTCCCAGTTCATTTTCCCGTGCAAATCCAAGCTCTGCCTGGCTTTTGCTGGGGTGAGCCTGTATAGACAGAGGTTCCCCTGCGGCCAGTAATTTAAAAAGATAGGGCAGGACTCCAAAGTCTTCATTGACCTGAGCCCCCAAAAGGGCAGCCGGATTCTGACTGATATATTCTGCCAGACTTTGAGAAGCGGCTCCAGGCTCAACGAGACGGGACATGCCCCTGGGATGAACTCCCATCCATAGTTCGGCCAGGGGACCTGTTTTTTCCAGCCCCAATAAATCCTGCAAATAGCGTTCTGATCCCCAGGGATAATCCTGAATCATATTTTTCATCTTCAATATCATACTGAATATTATAGACAAAAAGCATCGACTGAAAAAGGACCCTCTCCTGTTTCTGCCAGATTATAAAAATCCTTAAACCGACTCTCCCGGAACCAGCTCAGGGAGGATTGTATTGATGATAGCGCCACTCCGGGGATCTGCGATCAACCCCAACAGCATTTTTGCTGCTTCCTTGTATATGAGGGAGGGCTTTAAATCCACCGTTGCCAGCTGAAAGGGAAGAACATAATTCAGGGGCATATTGTCATAGCCGATAAGACCCAGGTCCTTCCCGGGCTTGAGCTGATGATCCTGCAGGCACTGAATGACTCCGATGGCAGTCAGATCATTGACGACTCCAATCGAATCGATCCGGCCCGACTTAATTTCCTCCAGAATTCTTCTGGTTGCCTCATAGCCTCCTTCTTTTCCAGGGGATGTGAGGATCTGAGGAACATCGCTCCCCCAGCCCTTGCAGAATCCGCCATACCGGTCCCTGTTGGGGACCACAAGTTCGGGAAGATAGGAGATATACACGGGCCGTATATATCCGGATTCCTTCAGATAGGAAGAGGCCAGCCGTCCTCCTTCGAAGTTGTCTGTGGTACAGCAGTGATTCTCTGTAAATTGGGATGTGTGATGGGATATGACAGCTGGGACATCCAGTGAGGCGGCAGCCAGGGCTTCAGATTCCTCATCCACATCATAAAAAAGAACACCGTCACACTCCTGATCCCAGCGTATCCTCTTCACATCCTCGGGCGATTGAAGGGTCTTGAGATTCAGCCGGAACATGGAGCTGTCCACCACCGAGAGTATCCCTGTGAGAGCATCCGTAAAGAACCATTTGGACGCCGGAAAGTTCCCCCAATACCAGGGACGGTCTTTTTTTACAAAACTGACCAGGCTTATCTGGCCCGTGCCCTTCCGTCTGAGAGCGCTGGCGGATTTATCCGGAGAGTATCCCAATGTACGAGCCGCCTTAAGAACCGCTTCCTTCCGGACGGCTGACACCCGGTCCGGGTTGTTATAAACCCGGGAGACCGTGGCGCTGCTCACCCCCGCCAGGGCGGCAACTTTATCTCTATTATTTTTCCCGTCCATAAATTCCATCCTTGACAGATTTGTTTTGCCCTTGTATTGTACTCGTGTACATTTTTTTAATCAAGACATCCTTTCCGGTTTAGACCGGTCACACAACACAGGAGTATAAAAATGGCTGATCAGATCGATTTAAAAGAGCAACCTCACCGACGATACAACCCCCTCACGAATGAGTGGATCAAGGTGTCCCCCCACAGAACCAAACGCCCCTGGAATGGTCAGGTTGAAAAAGCAATGCTCGATAAAAAACCTGCCTTTGATCCCGGCTGCTACCTCTGCCCGGGGAACGAAAGAGCCGGGGGCCATACCAATCCGGATTACACGGAAACATTCGTCTTTGAAAATGATTTTGCCGCCCTGTTGAAAGAGACTCCCCCGGGAGAATTAAAGGACGGTCTCTTTCAGGCAAAATCAGAAAGGGGTCTCTGCAAGGTCATCTGCTTTTCTCCCCGCCATGACCTGACTATATCTCTGATGGAGATTCCCCAGATTACGGATGTGGTGAAAACCTGGCAGAAGGAGTATGAAGATCTGGGTAAACTGGAATATATCAACCACATACAGATCTTTGAAAACAGAGGTTCTGTCATGGGCTGCTCCAACCCCCATCCCCACGGTCAGATCTGGGCAGAAGAGCTCATCCCCGACATCCCCGCCAAAGAACAGATGAACCAGAAAGATTATATGATAGAGAAGGGCACAAGCCTTTTAACCGACTATGTCAGGTCGGAACTGGAAAAAAAGGAAAGGATCATCTTTGAAAATGACAGCTTTGTGGCCCTGGTTCCTTTCTGGGCGGTCTGGCCCTATGAAACGATGATCCTGCCCAAAAGACAGATGAGAAATATCTGTAAAATGAATGATAAGGAAACCAGGGATATGGCGGATGCCCTGAAGAGGATGGGAACACGTTTTGACAACCTCTTCCAGACGAGTTTTCCCTATTCCATGGGAATTCATCAGGCTCCCACAGACGGGGAAGATCATGATGAATGGCACTTTCATATTCACTACTACCCCCCCCTGCTCCGCTCCGCCACGGTCAAAAAATTCATGGTGGGCTATGAGATGCTGGGCATGCCCCAGAGAGATATCACCGCTGAGGGCAGTGCCGCGAGCCTCAGGGATTGCTCTGAAGAGCACTATACACTGACACTGGGAGCCTGAAAGCATGAAAAAATTGGAAATTTTAACGCAGCTGAATGAAGGAAAATTAACCCCCCTCTTCGAAGAACTCTACGGCCCGGAGGATCTGGATCACCAGTTCCTGAGATGGTTGAGTCTGGTTGAAAAACACACAGCTCTTTATGGCGACCAGGACATCCGCCTATTCAGTACCCCCGGCAGAACAGAACTGGGTGGTAATCATACGGACCATAACAGAGGAAGGGTTCTGGCAGGGTCCATCAACCTGGATACAATTGCAGCCGTGTCTCTCACAGGAGATTCCATAGTCATCATCGACTCGGAAGGATACCCCCCGGTCAGGGTGGATATATCTGACCTTTCTGTTCATAAGGAAGAAGAAGGACGGACAGAGGCCCTGGTCAGGGGAATTGCCGCCCGTTTCAAGGCCAGGGGTTATGCCCTGGGCGGGTTCAATACCAATACAAGCAGCTCTGTACTCAAAGGTTCGGGACTGAGTTCTTCCGCCGCCCTGGAGGTTCTTGTAGGAACCATTTTCAGCACAATTTTCAATGACAACGCTGTAACATCGACGGAGATTGCCCAGATAGGTCAGTTCGCCGAAAACAACTACTTCGGCAAACCCTGCGGTCTCATGGACCAGGTCGCCTGTGCCCATGGAGGCATTGTGGCCATAGACTTCAAGGATCCCGGAAAACCTGTAATCAGCCCCGTTGTGTTTAACTTTCAAAAGGCCGGTTATTCCCTGATGGTGGTAGATACAGGGGGCAATCATGCCGACCTGACTCCCGAATATGCCGCCATACCTGCCGAGATGCGCTCTGTGGCAGCGTTCTTCGGCAAAGAGGTCTGCCGGGATGTGGATGAAGAGAGGGTTCTGGAATCCATCGCGGAACTGCGGCAAAAGACGGGGGACAGAGCCATCCTGAGAGCCCTCCACTTCTACAATGACAATAAAAGGGTCAGCTCCATGCTGGAAGCCCTGAAAGACAACAAAGCTGAAGAATACCTCAGGCAGGTGAACAGATCTGGCCACTCCTCCTTCTGCTACCTTCAGAATGTCTACCCCGGTAAAGAGCCCCGGGAACAGGGCATCAGCCTGGCTCTGGCTCTGACAGAGGAGTTTCTGGATGGAAAAGGAGCCTGCCGGGTTCACGGCGGGGGGTTTGCAGGAACCATTCAGGTCTATATACCCAATGAAATGGCTGCAGCCTATGAAAATTATATGACAGGATTCTTCGGAAAAGGATCCGTGACCCCCTTGAAGATCAGGTCACTCTCATCCATGGAGATTCTGAGCTGAAAGTCTTATTTTTGAATGAATTTTTGGCAGCCTGCCCCGACAATACCGGGGCAGGCTGCTTTTTTTATCTCCTTTTTGTAACCCGGGACAGAAGGATGGAGAGTCCGACTCCCGTAGAATCAGCCCCTGGAATGGAAAGTGCTGGAAATTGCCGGTTCCTCTGATTTTATCAAGGAGTACTTTTAAATAGATCAAAATTGTGCAAATATCTACTTCCCAAAAGTGAATATAGGTATATATTATAACAATGTGTTCACTACTAGGCACATATTTATTTTAAGGAAAGATAAAATGAAAAGAATTTTTGCACTTATGATTATCTGTATCCTCAGTGCCGGTATGGTATTTGCCTATAACCCGGAAGTTGACTTAGATTTTGATTCTCTGTCCAGCCAGGCTACTTTCGGATTATTTCTGAATGAACTGGATGCGGCAGCATCGGTAAATGAAACATCCAAGGGTCCCGGATTCTCCACGTTGGAAAATAGCTACCTCTTTGGAGGAATTGTAGCTAATGTTGAAGGGATGAATAATTGGGGAACAAGTAGTACCTTTATAACGGGTTACTACAGTGCCTCTGCCAGCCCCTGGTCATTGTTTGCCTATGTTGATTTTTCAGATGCCGATACCGGAGATCTCCTCGACGAAAATGGTAATCCAATCGGTACTCCAGAAACTCAGCAAACAGAAGTATACAATGTTGATGGAGAAGTGATAACAACAGAATATACAGTTCCCAACTATGATAGAATCAATACACAGTTGCAGTTTCTCAAAAACTTCGGCTCAATAAATACCGGTTTGAAACTCAAGCTGGGATTCGATGACAACAGGCTTCCCGCTTCCAACTACACCGAAACAAGCAATGTAACAGGGAATGTATATGACAATACATATGAGGCTAAAAATGGTTCTAA
>NZ_JAQIBL010000054.1 GCF_027859075.1 Oceanispirochaeta sp.
ACAGGGAGCACCCGGACCCGGATGGAGGATTTTCAGACTATTTTGAAGGATAAGGGATACTACACGACCATACGTAAAAGCAGAGGTGAAGATATCTTTGCAGCCTGCGGTCTTCTGTCTACCAGGGAAAAGCTGGAACAGGAATCCAAGGAATATTAGAGGGATTCCCTGGTTTCATATTCAGGGACTGGACTCTCTCAAGATGAGACGGGGAGGAAGGAGGTATCTTTTGACCTCTTTTTCCGGGTCGCTTATCAGTTCCAGAAGCTCCATTGTGGCAATGATTCCCATGTCTTTTTGAGACTGTTCAATCGTCGTCAGGGGAATCCGGCATCGCTGGGAGAATTCAATATTGTCATATCCCAGGATACGAATGTCTTCGGGTATGGATAGGTTCAATTGAAGCAATCCCTCCAATACACCCATGGCTACATCATCGTTTGTAATAAAGAGACTGGCCTGACATGACCTCAACTGGCTATGGGGCAGGATGGTTGACGCGATGGTTAATCCATCTTTGTAGTTGTTGATGTTTTTGTAATGGGTAATCTGCTGCCTGCTGATTCCCTTCTCCTCCATGTATCCTAAAAAGCCTTCCAGCCGTCTGGATAGGTTCTGATGTTCATATCCGGTGACGAGGATAATCTTTTCATTCTCCCTGAGACGTCTGAAAATATGTTCTGCTGCCAGTGTCCCTCCCAATATATCATCGGTGGAGACATAGTTTATCTCTGAGTCCTCTGAAAAGCTGTTCATCATGATAAAGGGACGTCCTGAGCGTTTCAGAAGAGAGACCGCTTCAGAATCGGGGGATATGGGGGCAATGATAACCCCATCCACACTGCTTCGAATCATGGACTGTACAATCTCCAGTTCTTTTTCCCGGTCCCAATGAGAACTGCTTATCATCATGTTGTACTTTTTTTCATACAGGATTTTTTCAATCTCACTACTGATGCTTATGAAGAAGGGATTGGCAATGTCTTCGATGATAACACCAATGGTAGAACTCTTCTGCCGGGAGAGATTGCGGGCGATATGGCTGGGCTCATAGCCATTTTCAGTAATGATTTTCTGGACTCTTTGCCGGGTAATCTCTTTGACATGAGGAGACTGAGACAGTACTCGGGAGATTGTCGCTTTTGATACTCCTGCCAGACGGGCAATATCATTAATGTTCATTTGGAAATCCTTAGATAAGAGCCTTTCATATTGTACCTTATTTCTAAAAATATTCAAAGTATTTAATGGAACCGGTTCCTGAAAAATACATTTTTTAATCATTCCCCGGTATTGTAATCCCCCCGGATTTTAAGACGAATATGGTGCTATTTGTCCCTATGTGGAATTTTAAGACTGTTAAAATAAAAAAGTTGACACCTATTTTTCAGCATGATAAAATGGAACCGGTTACAATCTTTACGTATTCGGAGCGTTATCTCCTATGAGTGATGAGATTTTGAGGGTAGAGAACATTAGTAAAAGCTTTTCTACTGTAGAAGTTCTGCACAATGTCTCCTTCGGTATCAACCGGGGGGAAGTTCTGGGTCTTATCGGTGAGAACGGAGCCGGGAAATCTACTAAGATGAAAATCCTGTGCGGAATCTATGAACCCACGGCAGGTGCTATATTTTTTGATGGTTTACCCATTGTGGTCGAAAATACTGCTGTGGCTAAGAAAATGGGCATTAGCATTATTCCTCAGGAATTCAACCTGATCAGCGACCTGACTGTTGCTGATAATGTATTTCTGGGTTCCGAGATTCTTAAAAAAAAATGGTTTCCTGGATAAGGAAGCCATGAAAACTCAAACAAAAACTCTTCTTTCTTCCCTGGAGGTTGATATCTCCCCGGATGAGAGAATTGAAAACCTCACCGGAGCTGAAAAGCAGATGGTAGAGATCAGTAAGGCCCTGGCTTTTGAGTCCAGGATACTCATCATGGATGAGCCTACATCAGTACTGACGAGCCATGAGATTAATATTCTCTTCAATCTGATGAAAAGACTGAAAGAAAAAGGCCTGACCATTGTCTATATCTCTCATAAATTAAAGGAAGTCAAAGAAATCTGCGACAGAGTTCTGGTCTTGCGGGATGGATATTTTGTCCTGGATGAAAACATCAACAATATCACTCCCGAAGAGATGGCTCAGAGCATGGTGGGACGGGAACTCTCACAGTTCTTCCCCAAAAAAGTACAGCCCGAAGATGAGGTTGTCTTTGAGGTGGAGAACATCTGTATCGAAGGTTTACTCCATGGTGTCAGTTTTAACCTGCGTAAAGGTGAAATTCTGGGTATGGGTGGTCTTGTCGGTGCAGGGCGTACAGAAGTTTCGGAGGCCATCATGGGTCTTAGAAAGATGTCTGAGGGCAATATTTATCTCAATGGTGAGAAAATCCTGATAAGGCACCCCGAAGATGCCGTCAAGGCCGGATTGGGATACTTGTCCGAGGACAGGCAGGGAAGCGGAATCATCACCTCTTTTTCTGTGGCCAGGAATACAACCCTTGTCTCCCTTCCCCGGTATTCAAATAATTTCTTACGCTGGATTAATAAACCCCAGGAGCTGAAAACCAGCGAAAAGTATAAGAATCTTTTTAACCTCAAAACAGCCAGCCTTCATACGGCCCTTGAGTTTTTAAGCGGCGGGAATCAGCAGAAGGTTTCCATGTCTAAGAGCATTGATACCGAACCCATGGTCCTGATCGTGGATGAACCCACCAGGGGGATTGATGTCTCTGCCAAACAGGAGATTTATCACTTTATCAACAACCTGGTGCAGGAGGGGATCTCCTGCATCTTTATATCATCAGAAATGGAAGAGCTTATCGGTATGTGCCATCGGGTTGTCGTCATGAAAGACGGCCGTGTCACGGGTATCCTGACAAATGAAAAAATCACTGAAGAATCAATCATGTTATATGCCACTGGTATTATCGAGGGGGAAGCCTGATATGGGATCTGTCAATTCTGAAATTACTGAGAAAAAAACTTTTTGGGAAATGTTGAAGCAGTTTAACTGGCAAAGGTATGCTTCATTTATAGCTCTCATATTTCTGATCATACTATCGTCCTTCTTAAGCCCTTATTTTATGAAACCCCAGAACCTTATCAACATTATGCGCCAGGTTTCTTATACAGGAATCATCGGTCTGGGAATGACATTTGTGATCATCACAGCCGGGATTGACCTCTCTGTCGGTTCTCTGACGGCATTCACCGGTGCTGTTGTCATTCTGACTATGAATGCGGCTCTCAAAATCATCGACAATGAGGTTGTTGTCATCCTGATCGGCTTTATCACGGGGATACTTGTCGGGGGAGCCGCCGGAGCCTTCAATGGTTTTATGATTACCAGAGGTAAAATAGCTCCTTTTATAGCCACACTGGGATCTATGGCCATTTTTCGTTCCATGAGTCTTTACATCGGGAATGCCGGTGAAATCCAGTCTAATAATAATCTGTACGGCGATTTTGGTATGGGATCATTTTTATTGATTCCCGTACCTGTCTTTTTCCTCCTGGGCCTGGCTGCAGTTTTAAATCTGGTCCTGAATAACACCCGTTACGGCCGCTACCTCTGTGCTGTCGGGTCCAATCAGAAGGTCGCTCTCTTTTCTGCCATCAATGTAGACA
>NZ_JAQIBL010000055.1 GCF_027859075.1 Oceanispirochaeta sp.
CCCAGTAAAGTCTTCAGAAAACGACTTTATTCTCTTTATTTGAGTGAAATATTTAGTTTGCATTTAAATTCTGTTTCATCCAAACTTTAGTGAGTGAAGAGATATTTCCCCCTTTCAATCATAATCATAAGTTTCTTTTTTTTCTTGGTTCTAATGCCTTATATCTTTGGCTGTTGGTTCCAAATATAACAGCAATCAAATTAATCACGATTACAGGATTGCTCACTGGAACGGCACTTATTGTGTTACTCATTAATTTACGAAGGCAAAGAAAGATCATTACCCAAATATCCCGCAGTTTAAGTGAAATTAAGAAAGATGAAGAGGTTGATCTCTCAATTAAAATGGTTGAGTCTGCAGTGTCCTCGGCTGACTTCTCATCTTCCATCCCGACGCTTCTCGACATCGGTAGCACAAGGCAGAGGATGAGATCTCCCCAGGTAATGCGCACTCACCTTCACGCTTATCCCCGCCGCATATACATGACAACCATCCGTACAGGTATAGGACTTTGAAGATATTTGCCTTCTCATTCGGTCATTATGCCTCATATGCGATTCCTGTTCGTCAGGGCAGCGCTTTGCCTGCGGCTTCCTTCAGATTCCATCTCACGATGGGCACCCTTGCCGACCAGCTAACAATTCCCCCTGTCGGGCTTGTTGAGGACTTTCACCTCCAAGTGAGTGCGCCCTGCCGGGCGCACAAACAAAAGGCTGGCCAATTAGGCCAGTCTCAGTATTAATCTATTGCCCCGGATTATCACCAGCTACAGATAGAAGAAGCCTGGCTCCTCCTATCGATATCAGCTTATTCTGCTCCTGGAGCTTTTATCTCCCCCATTCACTTTTGTTATTATGAAGTTAAATACACTCTTGCTTTTATCTTCCATGACCCGATCGTTCAGAATATAACCCTGTTTAGACTGGGTATAGATGATCATCAAGTTAAGAATCCTGACAACAGATTTAACTTCTGAAAAATTGACATGGGCACTTTCCCCGTTTGCCGAAGTGGTTATGCCTGTCTTGTCAAAGAGGATCTCCATCTCCCTCGGCATCCTGTTCACAATTCTCCTGCATCGAAAATAAATCAACAGAGGCTGAAGAACAGGATAGAGCAGAATGCCCGCAGAAATAAGTATTCTGATCCCTAGACTGCCGCCTGACCAGAATCTGACAGCGACCAGAATCATGGAAACAGCGAAAACCAGATTACACACACCCAGGAAGGACCTGTAGATATTAACCATAGTGTAAACCCAGAGATCCTCCGGCTTTACACTATAACTAAATCTGAACACCGACTCCAACCTGATTCCTAATTAAACAACGACGGCAGGAAGAGACTGACCGAAGGAATAAAGGTAACCAGCATCAAAGTGATAATCATACAAATGTAGAAGGGCAGAGTTGCCTTTACCACACGTTCGATGGACACCCTTCCTACGGCTGAACCGATAAAGAGCACCGATCCTACAGGAGGAGTCAGCAGTCCGATACCGCAGTTCAGGATCACTATAATACCGAACTGAACGGGGTCAATCCCGATGCTTATGGCAATAGGCAGCAGAATAGGAGTTGCGATCAGAATGATGGGCGCCATATCCATGATCATACCCAGAACCAGAAGAATCAGGTTCAGCAGCAGGGCTAGAAAAATGCGGTTATCAGTCAGTCCGAGAATAGCCTGAGCCGCCAGAGTCGGAACGTTCAGACGAGTCAGGAGAAAACCGAAAATACTGGATGTGGAGATCAGAATCAATACAATGGAGAGAGTCTCCACACACTTGTCCAGAACCCTCCAGACTCCTTTCCAGGTCAGACCCCGGTAAATATAGACACTGACAAGCAAACTGTAGATAACGGCAATAGCTGCGGATTCGGTCGCGGTGAAAACACCACCGACAACGCCGACAACAACAAGGAGGACCGCGGCCAGAGCCCAGAAGGAAATACCGATCTGTTTGAGCAGATTGAGAAGATGGAACTTGTCTCCCTTAGGGTACTTGCGCCTTACTGATATAATATAGGAACCGACCATCAGACTTCCCGCCAGAATCGCTGCTGGAAGGTAACCCGCCAGGAAAAGACTTCCTATGGAAATCCCACCGGCAGTTGTCGCATAAATAACCATATTATGACTGGGAGGAACAAGAAGCCCTTCACAGGAACTGGTTATGGTTACAGCCGTTGAAAAGTCATCGTCATATCCCTGTTCTACCATCATGGGGATCATAATGCTTCCCAGAGACGCGCTGTCCGCAGCAGCAGAACCGGAAATACCTCCAAAAAAGTAGGAAGAGACAATATTGACCATGGCCATACCGCCGCGCATCCAACCTACACAAGCATTCGCCAGATCAATCAGTTTCTCGGAAATACCGCCGCTACCCATCAGGTAACCCATCGTAATAAAGAAGGGAACCGCCATCAGACTGAATGAGCTTATCCCCTTAACCATTTGCTGGGCAACTGTTGAAAGGGGAAGTCCCTGATTCATCAGGCAGAGAATCGAGGAAAGGGCAACCGCATAGGCAATAGGAAAGCGTAAAAGAATAAAAAGAAAAAAGGTTCCCAGCAGGACAAAAATAGCCATACTATCTACAATCATTTCTCAGCCTCCACCCCGAGAACCAGTTTTTTTATCTGGTTATAGAGCGTTTCAATTTCAAAAATTACCATGGCCACTCCCGCAAGGGGAACAGGGAAGTACATCAAGAATCTGGAAATACTGGGCATACTGACGTAAAAGCCTCTTGAACCGAGGATACGCGCGTAATTCCATCCCACAAAGATCCTTACAAATCCCAGGATCATTACAGCAACATCAGAAATTAAATCCAGGATGGCAAGCAGCTTCTGGGGCAGATACCGATCAAAAGCCGACATCCGGATGTGGTCATTGCGCCGGATTGCCAGCGCAGCGGACAGTACCGCCATATAGGCCATACAGGTGAGTACCACTTCCTCACTCCAGGCAGGGTCGGGTACAAAGGAAACGTATCTCCCGGTAACAGCCATTGCTGTAATAGCAAGATCTATTATCAACAGCATTTTGCAGATAAAAAGAACCACTCTATCCACATGGTCATAAAAAGGTTTAATTTTATCTACAACTCGAAATACCGCTCTCATCATAACTCCTCATTAAGACAAATGAGGCACAGAAAGCAGAAGCTTCTGTGCCCAATAATTAAGAAAAACGGATCTTCAACATGAAACGGATTCCTGAATCCGGTGAATCCAAGAGTCGATGAATCCGCCGGACAGAGAAAATCCTACTGCATATCGAGGATTTTCTTGTATAGAGCTGCATTATTAGCGCTGGCTTCTTTGATAACTTTTTCAGAAGCTTTCTGAAAGGGGCCTTTGTCAGCAACTTTAACTGGGACTACACCTTCGGCTGCCAGCTCTTCCAGTACTTTATTTTCAGCACCTTCGGAGAGTTTTCTGTTGTAGGCAGAAGCGATCTTTCCGGCTTCCATCATGGCATTCTGCTGTGCAGAAGACAGTTCGCTCCATGCTTCATTGGTAATAACAACCTGAATAGCACCCAGAGTATGACCGTCGAGGATCATATAGGGAGCAACTTCCTGGAATGCTTTTGACTTATAGTTGGCGATGGGCTGTTCAGCAGCATCTACAACACCGGTCTGAAGTGCGGAATATAGCTCATTGTAATTGACAACGGTAGGAGAGGCTCCGAGACCTTGTACCAGACCACGCATAACAGGATCGTTAGACACACGGATCTTCATACCAGCCAGATCTTTGATGCTGTTGAGGGGTTTGGTAGCGAAGAAATGTCTGAAACCTTCTTCTCCGTAGAACAGACCACGAATTCCGGTACCATTTTCAAAGGGCTCAAGAAGGAATTCAGGAGCCAGATCGCTGGTGGCAAATTTCCAGAAGTGTTCCCTGTTGACAAATGTATAAGGGATAGACAGAAGTTTGGATTTTTCCCCGCCGTAGCTGGTCAAAGCGAAAGCTGAGATTCTGGACATATCAATGGTTCCACCACCACCGAGCATAGCATCCAGTACGTCATTTTCAGCTCCCAGAACACCACTGTGCTGAATATCAAGAGTAACAGTGCCATTAGACAGTCTTTCAAGTTCTTCCTTGAATTTCAGACCTGTCTGACCAACGATAGAGTCGAGGGGATTAACTTCGGCGTATACCAAAGTAATTTTCTTGTCTCCACCGTCTGCAGCTGCAGCAGTTTCAGTCTGTCCGTTAGCAACCAGAGTTGATAAAGACACAACCATTGTTAACAGAAGTAATAGAACTTTTTTCATAGATGACCTCCTAAGAATATTACAATAACCATCGTTTCTCCGGGAATCCTGGTAAGGAATTTTCCAGCATAACAAAAAAGCTAAAGTGTACAAATCGAATAGAAATGAACATTTCCCTTTCTTATTAATTTTGAATGGTTAGTAAAACTTATATTACATTGTTATGAGCGATTGTCAAGAAAAAGCCCCTATATTCGTATATGCGATTTAATTTACTATGGTAGTATGGCAGTTTTTAATTACTTACACTGAGTATATATATAATTGACTCACCCTCCCTCTCCCCAACCATCACCCTGCTGCAAAGACGATGCTGAACGTATGGTTAAAAGAGGATTGTAATTGGATAATTTTTTAACCCTGAACAACTAAAAAAAAAATCAGAGCCAGTGTTTATGTGGGGTCAACGACTAAGTACAAACTTGTTTGACTCCTATACTATGCTCATCTGTCTGCGAACAAAAAGGAGAGAATCATAGATCTGGTGCTTATTTATCTGTTATAAGAAGACTCTTTGAAAAATCTCATTAATTTATATAAAAGTTCCGACAAAACCAGGATTAAGTTCTACTTTTGTCAATTTCGTGGAAATTGACAATATATAACAGAGCAACTTTCAGGAGTATCTATTGTCTTGATTGAGTGAAAATTTTAGATTGCATTTAATTGCTGTTTCATCCAAACTTTAATGAGTGAAGAAATATTCTCCCCTATTAATAATAATCAAAAATTTCTTTATTTTCCTTGCATCCAGTGTTTTATACCTTTGGCTGTTCATTCCAAATATAACAGCAATCAGATTAATCATGATTTCAGGATTGCTCACTGGAACAGCACTTATAGTGTTACTCATTAATTTACGCAAGCAAAAAAAGATCATTACCCAGATATCCCGTAGTTTAAGTGAAATAAAGAAAGGTGAAGAGGTTGATCTCTCAATTAAAATAGTTGAGTCTGCTGAGTCCTCAACAAATAATCTTGCTGAGAATATGGATATACTTACTGATCATTTGAATTCTGTCTTCATCGATATATCTCGTTCTACACGAAAGTTCAATCTTTTTGCATCAGACATTTTCTTTTCAGCACGCCATCTATCTGAAAAATCTCATGATCAGTCCCAAACCATGGAAGTAATTCTTAGGCAGGTCAGTAGTTTTCAGAACGCCTTATCTTCTTTAGAGACAGAAATATCAGCAATCCTCGAGCAGCTGAATGAGACTTCTGATGCTTATAGAGGTTTGAATGAGAGATCCGCCGCTGCAAGCTCTAGATTGGAACCATTGGCCGATGAGACAAGGAAAGCTTCCGGGGAAGCAAAAACAGGTCAACAGAATGTTGAACAGTCTGCTCAGGTAATTCAGAATCTTGTGGAAACCATGAACAGTCTGCAAGAGGGAATGGAAAGGATGAGTGAAAAAACATCAAGGGTGAGCAAAGTGATTGTTACACTTGAAGATATATCAGAAAGAACTCATGTTTTAGCGACAAATGCATCTATCGAAGCCGCACGGGCTGGTAGTCAAGGAGCGGGTTTTGCTGTTATCGCTTCAGAAGTTAGAAAGCTGGCTGGATATTCAAGGGAAGCGATCAAGGATGTTGGAGATTTTCTAAAAGAAACCAGCAAAAGTATAAATGAAAATACTCTTTATTGGAAAACAGGAGTAGAGAAAGCCTATGCTGTAAAACACTTTGGAGACAATGCCCGGGAGGTACTGGGAAGTATAAGCTCTCGTATGTCTGAAATTACCAGGGGAATGGATGATTTTCAAATTCAATTCCAAGAACAGGGAATTATCATTGATAAAACCTTAAAGATCTCAGGAGATATAAATAATAGAATTAACGGTTTTTCTGAAACTTTAAAAGAACAATCCAAAGGATATGATGCAATTCAAAGTCTTGTAAAAAATGCTGCCGAGGGTTCAGAGGCGGCTTCAACATCTGCTTCAGTTCTATCTCAACTGGCAACTTATTTAAAAGTGGGAGGAAAGGAGCTGAAATATGCAATTAAACATTTCAGAATCAGTGAAGAGCGGCAACTTTCCACAATAGCCCGTCAGGAGATGAGACGTGTTCTCCTTTACAATCTTGAAATATTCCAGAATGGCCGTTTCATTGGACATCTTGGGGATTTATCACCTTCAGGTCTCTTGATGTATAGTGACTTTGAATTTACTCTTGGAAATGAAATTTCCTCCAATGTTCAGCTGCCCATTGGTTTCACCCATCTGAATGAAATATCACTGTTATTGACACCCCGCCGGATTGAACATGACGGAGACAGCTTTAGAATTGGATGTTCTATGAAGCTGCAGAATCAAAATCAATTTGAAGAATTCACAGAGATTCTTGAGAAACTAACTCTCCACGATATAAATGAAACAATTCTCTCCCAACCCTCAGCAAAGATTCAAGAAGAATTTGAAGAGGATATTGAAGAATTGTGTGAAATATGAAAATTGTCCTTAGTGTAGTTTTTTTCCATGTGGAATGGAGAAGAGTCGTCTGAATGTTTATCATACAGCTGAGACAGGTCTTCGGGGCTGGTTTATGCATGAAGGACAGGGCACAAAGGCTTGCAAACACAAAATTGATTCACCATTCGGGAACCGCAGCCCTTGCCCCGGACGGACGGCACGTGAAGGCCGGTGAAGACAGTATAAGGGTTCCGACCTCCTTCGGCCTGCAGGTTGTCATCAATCCTTCAGATTTTACAGATATCAGCCGGGTACTCCCCTCTCAGGGGAAAAATCCCCTGGATCGAGAAGTACTAGGGGAACTTTGGGAACACCTTTCTGCTGGTAAACCCTTTTAGGGGAAAGTGCCCCAAAGTGATAGATATTCTGTTTCACAAGGAACCATGCAGCTCGTGCAATAGCTTTTGAATCGTACAGGACTTATTTCATACTTATCAATGGACATGCTTTACTCTTTCGACTCGTTATTTAATTCTGGTTATCAAACATTTTCCGATCATTGAAATCTGCAAACCCTAGAAAGAAATGTCGGAAATAGACTCGATAAATTTTATTTCCGACTTCCTCAAGAAAAATTGTATTCCGGAGAATCTGGTTGACAGGGATAATAGCGTTTCTTACCATTAAGATAAGAATATAAGTTTTAACAATTACTTCTCTGACTAATCTGCTAATCAAAAGGATGGAATCTTGAAAATAACAAATATTACAGATTGTACGACTCTAAATAATGGAATACAGATGCCCAGGTTTGGATTGGGTGTATTTCAAATGACAGAACCCGATGAAACTGTAAATGCTATACGCTGGGCTTTGGATGCCGGATACAGAAGTATTGATACTGCAGCAATATATAAGAATGAAAAAGAAACAGGTAAAGGAATAAAAGCAGGCAGTGTTGCCAGAGAAGATATTTTTTTGACCACAAAAGTCTGGAATGAAGACATGCGGCAAGACCGGGTAAAAGAAGCATTTGAGCAGAGCCTGAAACTTCTTGATACCGACTATGTGGATTTGTACCTGTTACACTGGCCGGTAAAAGGGTGCTATAAAAGGGCATGGGACACCTTACAGGAGCTTTATGCAAAAGGCAGAATGAAAGCAATTGGTGTGAGTAACTTTATGATTGAGAATCTGAAAGATATAGAATCTGGATCTGATATCATTCCTGCGATAAATCAAATTGAATATCATCCTCACCTGCAGCAGCCTGAACTTTTACAATACTGTAGAGAAAAGAACATACAGGTGGAAGCATGGAGTCCGCTGATGCAGGGAAAAATCTTTACAATTAAAGAAATCACCGATTTAGCTGAAAAGTACAAAAAAACGGCTGTCCAGATTATTCTGCGCTGGGATCTGCAAAACGGAATTGTAACGATTCCCAAATCTTCACGAAAAGAAAGAATCATTGATAATGCTGATGTTTTTAACTTTGAACTATCTGAAGAAGACATGGGAATACTAAACTCACTTGATAGCGGAACTCGGGTTGGTCCTGATCCTTATACATTTAATTTCTAAAGTCTTGGTGTCGTTTATATTCCAAAAAGAGGACTTGAAACGGACCCTTCGACCCTGCGCAATTGTTTCACCAGTGCTTAGACAGGCTCTGGTAGGAACAGGAAGGTCTTTAAGCACTTCATTGTTAAAATGATGAAGATGATTCCCGGAGATTTATACAAAAATCAAATCAGTATCTCAATTGTTATTATCCCATTAAAAATTTACTTTACCAATTATGATGTCCTTTGAGCTTGAGAATGAGTAGTTTGTAAGTAGAGCAGCTTTGTAATACTACATTTTGTAAGGCACAAGTTGATTCGGTATATATAGGAAACCATGAATATGACGGGTTGAATTCAAGGCACTCACCCAGAGCTTTAAGCACCTGGGAATCGAGATTTAGGGGATTCTATGGAACACCAAAAAAACATTACACTGAACCGTATTGTATCATTTCTAATCGGAGGATTGCTGATTTTTGCAATCATGAACCTGACTGTGTTGAATAACGCAAAAAAAGAGAATGCGCAACTTGTAAAGTCTCTGGACATCTCCCAATTTGAAGCCAGTAGACTACTTGCAGATGCGGAAGCACAATTTGCTGCCGGGGATTTTGAAGACGCAAAACTTACATTGACAACACTCTTTGAAAATCAACCTGGATCGACGGAAGCCGCCTCGGGTCACCCTTTACTGACTAAAATTGAAGCAAAAGAAACAACTCTCAATGATAAATGGGAAATGGCTCTTCCTGGTATCCGTAATGAATATTACAAAGTAATGGCATCAGAATTAAGAGCAGAATCTGAAGCCGATAGGGTTGAATTTGAAAATGAGTTAGAAAATAACATTGATAAAGCCTGGAAAGAAGAGATTGATACGATTAAGTCAGATTGGATGAATCAGAGTTAAATTTCTCTTAAAATATTAAAACGAGTCTTCCGGAAACCGAAGGCTTGTTTTGTAATTTGTGTTTACCAGAGACAATGGAGATCCCCTGAAATTGAGAAGGATATCCTTAATATATCAACCCTGTATTTTTAAATAGAAAACGTACTACATAATGAGAAACGGCTACCAACAGACCTGGTGTATCAGATAAGGACACGGACTAACTTGAGGGACTGAAGGGCGCATGCTCCTGGCGGTTCAAGCCCTCCGTAAAATCCTGCTACATCAGCTTTATACCCTTCGCTGTACAGTCCCTGCGTATTTCTTCCGGCCAGAGACTGGCCTGAACTTCACCCACATGGGCCTTTCTCAGAAGAAACATACAGAGCCGTGATTGACCGATCCCACCACCTATAGATTCAGGAAAATCTCCCGACAGAAGACGTTTGTGGAACAATAGATCCTTCCGGTCTTCAGCATCACGAAGATGCATTTGTCTCAACAAAGCTTCCCGGTCGACTCTGATTCCCATGGAAGAGATCTCGAATGTCCGGTTAAGAATGGGATTCCAGAGAATAATGTCGCCATTCAACCCCTTGTAACCGTCTTCATTTTCACTGCTCCAGTCATCATAGTCGGGGGCGCGTCCATCATGAGCGTTCCCATCGGAAAGAGCAGCGCCGATACCAATGATAAACACTGCGCCGTATTGAGAAGCAGCCTTTGATTCCCTCTCTACAGGAGTCAGGTCCGGATACTGCCTGCAAAGCTCTTCAGCATGAATGAAAGTAATGCTTTCGGGCAGAATCGGTTTTATCTCAGGAAAACTTTCAAAAACCATAAATTCAGTAGCTTTCAAAGTCGCATAAATCTTCTTAACCATAGACTTCAGATAAGCCAGAGTCCTGTCCGAAGAGGAAATTGCCTTTTCCCAGTCCCACTGGTCCACGTAATAAGAATGCAGGTTATCAGGATCTTCGTCCGGGCGTATAGCATTCATATCGGTGTACAGACCATAACCGAGGTCAATGTTATAATCTCCCAGCATCATTCTTTTCCATTTTGCCAGAGACTGGGGAATTTCGGCATAACATCCCATTCCTTTGGGCTTGAAAGAAACCGGCTTCTCTATACCATTCAGATCATCATTAATACCGGTTCCCGCTTCGATAAAAAGGGGCGCGGTGACTCTCCGAAGTCTCAGCTGGGCGGAAAAATAGGTCTGAAAAAACATTTTGATATCGGCAATGGCCTTTTCAGTTTCTTCAAGAGACAATAAGGATTTATATCCTTCGGGGTAATAATATTCTGCACTCATAAAATATATCCTCTCATAATTTTAAATATCAGTATAAAGCATGATTTCTGATTTAGCATTTGCAAACAGGATGATTTAAAGAGAGTAAGACTTCTCCCTAGTTTTCCAGACATCTGAGAAACCGAAAATGTGGTGCGGCGAAAACCCAAAGATTGCACTAATTAGTGATATTATGAAGCAGGGAATGTGGCTGAATGATTACTCCGATTTTCCGGAGCAGAATCGAATATCCCCGGTTCTTTTAAATCTAGAGACATTACATTTAAAATTTTCAACTTGTAACCTGTCGGTCCCTGGCACCTGTAGATTTTAAGATACAATTTCCATCTGTTATAGCTATTATTCAGAGTCCTTTTTTTTCTTTACACTCATTCTTTCACCATTAACTGTGGACTTATTTAATTTTTTTATGGCTAGAAGAGCTTCTTTTTCATGAACCATCTCTACAAATCCAAAACCCTTTGATTTTCCTGTTATCTTATCCATTATAATAGTTGTTGATGAGACTATTCCATATGCTGTAAAAAGTTTGCTTAGCTCATCTTCTGTTGTCTTTCTGGAAAGATCAGTTATTAATATCTTCATAGTAAGTAATATAACAGATTTCATTTGGATAATATATAATATTGCTTCTTAATTGGAATTCATCTGGTTTCCTAAACAAAACTCTCTTATGGACTTTTTCTCGATTTATAGCAGTTTCAATGATATTCTATATCCAATAATATTAAAATGGAGACCTCAGTGGAACTCAATCTCAACAGCAGAAAACTGATATTAAAGATCATCCTGGTAAACCTGAGCATCCCCTTAATCTTTATTCAGATCTCTCAAAGTCTGCTGCAACTGTTCAACCCGCTTCTTAGTGCAACCTTTTCACAAAGATTGTTATTGTCCTTCAAACCAACCATATTTGGTCTTTTTTTTATTGCTCTCGCCCTGATGGCAATAGTCTTATACCGCAAACTGAAACCCCTTATTAATTATATTAAAAATGAAACAGATTATGAAAAAGCCCGTTCAGCTACCCTGGCTGTTCCCTGGATACTGATCATCACCCACAGTTCATTATGGATACTGTCCAATCTGGCTTTTTATATGGCTTATCACTGGGAGACCCCGGGTGGTATCCCATTCTTCTGGAGCCTGTCCACTAGTGTTATTTCAGGAATCCTCGGAGCATTATTTACAGCCATATCCATGAATATACTTCTGATTCCTATCAGGACTTACTTAAACATCATAAGCAGAAAAAAGGGAGAGGTGGATCACTTCATACAGAATAAAAATACCTTTATCACGGCAGCTACGGTTCTGGCTGTAGTGATATTCACGACTTATACAGGGAGATTCTATATTTTATCTGATATGCCCAACGGCTTGAGTTTTCAAGGGGGAACAATTCTGGTCAGCATCCTATTCCTTGTGATATCTCTTCTATTAATCTACTTGAGCAAAATGGAAGACCGGGCTCAATTTTCTTTACTGATTTCAAAATTGAAAGAACTGAACAATGCCGGAGGAGATCTCACAGCAAGTATGCATATTATAAATTTTGATCAGTCCGGCGATGTTGTAGAAGAAGTAAATAAACTGATGTCAAAACTTCATTCTGCATTTATTGAAGTCTCCAGGGCTGCAGGAAAAATGCCTGTAATTTCTGAAAGAATTGATCGGTCCATTGATGATGCAAAACTGCAGATTGATCAGATCCTGAGCTCCTCGATGGAGATGAACAATTATATCAGTGATCAGAAAAGCATGATCAGCGACACCGATAGTAAACTATCCCTCATGTTAAATGGTTTCGAACGTATATCAGAATTGATGAAAGATCATGGTGTAATTGTCAGTTCAACTTCTGCAACTATCGAAGAAATAGCAGCCAATATCAAGAGCGTTTCCGAAACGACAAACAGAGCCAAAGAGATAAGCGATGATCTTGAACAGAATGTAAAATCAGGAAGTCAGGCGGTGAACACATCCATTTCTTCTATTGAAGAGATTCATGAGACATCGGGGAAAATGAATGATTTGGTTCTTGTCGTTAGCAAAGTGGCGGCACAGACAAAATTACTCGCAATGAATGCTGCCATTGAAGCAGCTCATGCAGGACACCAGGGGCGGGGATTTGCAGTCGTAGCAGACGAAGTAAGAAAGCTGGCAGGAACCAGCTCCGAAAATACTGGAGAAATATCAAGGAACATTCAGACGATGAATAATATGGTATCACAGGGTGTCAGCACGACACGTTCTGCCGGTTCACTATTGAATCAGATACTGGAAGAGGTGAATCTGTCCTCCCTTCTTTCCCGAGAAATAGCATCAGCCATGGAAGAGCAGAAAGCAGGGACTTCTAACTTGATGTCTCTGGTCGGAAAGGTGGTTGATACATCAGAAATAATCCAGGATGAAACAATGAATCAGGTTGAAGACAACAACGAATTTAAAAAAAATATTCAAAGATTTGTTGAACAGACCGATCGTGTTCAGGAAATCACAGTATCCCAGCACAAATCCAACTCCCAGATCAGCGATGCCCTGAAGGAACTGAAGATTCTTTCAGTTGAGGGAAAGACCCTGGGACTCGCATTGGAAGAGGTAATTGAAGGATTCAGACTCTGACCGGAAATGCTATAGGCCTCGCCCCGCTTGATAGATAGCAACGTCGGCCGTAACCTCAGAGACTCCCGGAATATGTTCTACAAAATTTATAACTCTGTCCCGGTAATCGACGGAGTCAGCAAACCCGGAAAGTCTTATTTTATCTTTCTCGGTAGCTTCTGAACATCAAGAAGAGGTAGATTCAATTGCCCTGCGACCAATTCAGCAATGATATCCACATCACATCCTATTCCACCAGTAACAGTTATTATTGACATAACCATCCTCCTCAGAATAATTTATCTATTCTAATTTTTATGAGAATCGGTGTAGAAAATCAAATATTTGAATGATAATTCAGCTGATATACTAGTCAAGTCCTGTGAATTGAAAGCATAGCCGAGATTGAAAAGCATATCTCACTGTCCCCTAAATTGGTACAGTGAGAAATGCATATTATTCTGCTTTCAGAACCTGCTTAAGGAATTCCTGGGTTCTTTCATTTGTTGGATCATTGAAAATGTCTTCAGGAGTACCCTGCTCAATAATC
>NZ_JAQIBL010000056.1 GCF_027859075.1 Oceanispirochaeta sp.
ACAGGGAGCACCCGGACCCGGATGGAGGATTTTCAGACTATTTTGAAGGATAAGGGATACTACACGACCATACGTAAAAGCAGAGGTGAAGATATCTTTGCAGCCTGCGGTCTTCTGTCAACCAGGGAAAAGCTGGAACAGGAATCCAAGGAATATTAGAGGGATTCCCTGGTTTAATATACAGGGACTCTTATTGTTTCGGTCTGATATTTTCAACCAGCTGAATCTTCATGCCGTCGGGATCAAGAATATAAATGAATTTGATAAAAGGGTTGGGCTGAAAAGGCCCTGAATGCAGGCTTATGTTCTGTTTCTTCATCAACTCTGTAAATTCTTCGATGGATTCCACAATAAACCCCATGGAAATGTCTTTTCCAAAGCTGATATCCTGGTTATTCCTGTTCCATATCAGCTCTACCTGAGTTTCTCCTTCCCCCAGAAAAGTCAGTGCCATATCCGGGGTGGGATTCATTGTTCTATTAATTTTCAAACCCAGTATTTTCTGATAAAAAGTGACAGATTTTTCCATATCGGAAACTTGAATTGTGGTCCAGCAGAATTTCATGGCGGCCTTCCTATAATGTTTTTTCAGATGAAAGATTCATCTGAGAAGCCTATTGTATCATCCCCGATAATAAATAAATAGAAATGTTTCTTGACCTGGAGTTTGCTCCATCTCTTATCATTGATAGAATACATTAATAAAATAATAGGAGTATACGCTATGGAATACAGAAAAATCGGGAATACAGGACTGAAGGTGAGTGAAATAGCCTATGGTTCCTGGCTGACCTTTGCTCATCAGGTAGAGCTGGAAAATGCAAAAAAAATTGTAAACCGGGCCTTTGAGTTGGGAATCAATTACATTGATACCGCCGATGCCTACAATGGGGGAGATGCAGAATCTCTTTTAGGAGAAATTCTGCCCCGCTACAACCGGAGCCGGTATATTGTGGCTTCCAAGGCGTATTGGCCCATGAGCGATGCCCCGACAGACCGAGGCTTGAGCCGGAAACACATCACAGACTCGGTTCATGCCAGCCTTGAACGCTTAAAGCTGTCTTATATGGATATTTTTTACTGCCACCGCTTTGACCCCGAATCCCCCCTGGCTGAAACACTGGAGGCCATAAACGATTTGATCAGACAGGGCAAAATCCTCTACTGGGGTACCAGTGAATGGACGGCTGATCAGATTATTGAAGCCAATGAAATCTGTATCGAACAGGGTTGGTCCAGTCCCGTTATCAATCAGCCTAATTACAGTCTGGTGAAAAGAGGGATTGAGCATGAAATTCTGCCGGCCTGTATCAACAACGGTATGGGAACGGCAAACTTCTCACCCCTGGCTCAGGGAATTCTGACAGGAAAGTACTCGGGAGGCAAAATCCCCGAAGGAAGCCGGGCCGCCGATGACAGTCTGAAGAGATTCATTATGGACATGGTTTCGGATACAGACCTTCTTTCTCGGGTGGACGAGCTCGGTTCCATTGCTAAAAGCTACGATTTGACCACAGGCCAGTTGTCTCTGGCGTGGATTCTTCAGAATCCTGGAATATCATCCCTCATCGCAGGGGCGTCGACGGTTGAACAGTTGGAAAGCAATGTGAAGGCCTCGGGAGTTAAAATCAAAGCCGCAGATATGATTAAAATCGATGCATTATTTCCTCTCCAATAAGAAGCCCCATACCCTGCTGAACCGGTCAAAATATTTAAAGAATTATTCTTGACCGGAACTCTGTGGGGGTATACTGTTAAGCCGACTGCTTAGTCAGATAACCGACTATGTGGTCGGATTAACTTATAAGGGGATAAAAATGAAAAAAATAGGGACAGTCCTTCTCATCATAGGGCTCTTTGCATCATCTGTCTTTGCCGCAGGTCAAAACGATGAGGGGACTATAAAAGTCGGTGCCATTCTGGCCGTGACAGGGGGAGCCTCGTTTCTGGGAGCACCCGAAGCCAAAACCATAGAGATGGTGGTGGAAGACATCAATGCAGCCGGCGGTGTTAATGGGAAAATGATTGAACTGATCATTAAGGATTCGGCGGCAAATCCTGAAAAAGCCATCTCTTTTGCCAAGCAGCTGATCGAAGAGGATAATGTCATTGCCATCGTGGGTCCTTCCACCAGCGGCGAGACCATGCAGATCAAAGACCTGTGTCAATCCTACAAAGTTCCTCTTGTCTCCTGTGCCGCGGCAGAGGCTATTGTCGATCCAGTGGCCAGTTATGTCTTTAAAACACCTCAAAAAGATAATTACGTGGCTGAATGGATCTATACAACCATGAATTCCATGGGAATCAAGAAAATCGGCGTCATCGCTGCCAATACGGGATTTGGAAATGCCGGGAAAGGACAGCTTGAGAAATACGCCCCTGACTTTGGAATTGAAATTGTCATTGCCGAAACCTATGACAAGGCCTCCACCGACCTGACGGCCCTTCTGACAAAGGTAAAGGCACAGAATGTTGAAGCCGTTGTGAACTGGTCTATCGTTCCGGCACAGTCAATCGTTCCCAAGAACATGAAGCAGCTGGGAATGGAGGTTCCCCTCTTTCAGAGCCATGGTTTTGGAAATATCAAATATGTAGAAGCCGCCGGAGAAGCCGCAGAGGGCATCATCTTTCCAGCGGGCCGACTCCTCATTGCCGAAAAACTGGCTGATAATGACCCGCAGAAGAAGAATCTGGTGGCTTATAAGTCTGCCTACGAAACTAAGTACAATGAAGCCGTCAGTACATTTGGCGGACATGCCTATGATGCCATCATGCTGGTCATCGAAGCGGCCGGAAATGCAAAGACATTGGACAGAGCTGGCATCCGGGATGCTCTGGAAGCTATTTCCGGTTTCCCCGGAACAGGAGGAATCTTCAATTTCACTCCCAGCGATCATAATGGACTGGGTATGGATTCCCTCGAAATGCTGATCGTCAAAAACGGCCAGTTTGACCGGCTCAAATAATATATTCAAGTCAGAGGGGGGGATACCGGGCTCACCGGTATCCCTTTTATGTAAAAAAGGAAAAGAATGAGCGGCGAGCAGTTTTTACAGTACATCTTTGCGGGGATAACAGTCGGCAGTATTTACGCCTTTGTCGCCATAGGATATAACATCATCTACAACACAACGGGGATCATCAATTTTGCCCAGGGTGAGTTTGTCATGCTCGGTGGTATGATCGCCTATACCTTCTCGGGGTTCATGCCCCTGCTGCCGGCCATCGTGTCGGCCGTTCTGATTACCGCCCTTGTGGGGGGGATCATCGAAAATGTCTTTATCCGCCGGATGCGAAAAACATCTGTCATGGGGATGATCGTGATCACCATCGGCATTTCTATTCTCCTCAGAGAGGCGGCCCTCTATATCTGGGATGAACAGATCCGGGCTCTTTCCTTCTTCACAGGATCTGAAGTCTCTTCGGTCAATATTTTCGGAGCCCGCATCTCTCCCCAGGTCCTCTGGGTACTGGGAGTGACCGTAGTCATTGTGTCAGGTCTTTTCTTCTTTCTTAAATATACATTGACCGGTCAGGCCATGAGGGCCTGTTCTGAAAATCCACGGGCCGCTAAACTCTGCGGCATTCGTACGGATAAGATGGTCAATCTTTCCTTCATGCTCTCCGCCGGTATCGGTGCCCTGGGAGGCTGTGTCGTGTCTCCCTTGACCCAGACTCATTATGCCATGGGCTCTGATCTGGCCATCAAGGGGTTCACCGTGGCCATTCTGGGTGGATTGGGAAATCCCATTGCCGCTGTGGCGGCGGGATTGCTTCTGGGTCTGATCGAGGCTTTCAGCATCAGCATCCTGCCCATGGCATTTAAGGATGTCATCGCCATCGTCATCCTGCTGGTTATCCTGGTGGCAAAACCCAGCGGTCTCTTCGGTTCCTCCCAGGCCTCATCCCTGAAGGACTATTAAATGAAGCGCTACACTTCTGTACTGATCCTCTGTATTTTCATCATTCTGGTTCAAGTCTTCACCCAAGTCCTGGGGCAGGCCTTTCTTCTGACCCAGATGACCATGTCCGCCTACTATGTCCTGGTGGCTATCGGCCTGTGTATGGTCATGGGTTATGCCGGTCAGATATCTCTGGGACAAGCCGGTTTTTTTGCCATTGGAGGCTATACCACTGCCAGCCTGTCCACCATCGATTTCACTCCTTTTGGGGGAACCCTGTTCTATAAGATATTGGATTCCCTGGGTCTGCTTATTTCAATGGAAACCCTGTATGGGGAGACGGTTCTCTACCTTTCTCCCTGGATCTCTCTGGCGGCGGCCATTTTGATCTCAGCCCTGGCGGCATACATCCTGGGTGTCCCTGTTTTACACCTGAAGGGTCACTATCGGGCCATGGCCACCATGGGATTTGGTATCATTGTGTACCGTATTGTCCTGGGCTCCAAGGTTTTTGGAGAAGCCGACGGAATCACCAATGTCCCCGGATTTCCTCTGGCTCCGGGAATCCAGGTCAGCGGTGATTTTACATCCCGGATCAGCAATTATTATGTGGCCTGGATACTTGTTGTCCTGGCCATGCTTCTTCTCATCAATCTGATCAATTCACGGGTAGGCCGGGCCTTGCGGTCCCTTCACGGGAGTGAAGAGGCCGCCGATGCCATGGGGGTCGATACATCCCGGTATAAAGTCATTGTGTTTGTCATCGGAGCCGTCTTGGCCGGGGTAGCCGGCTTTTTTATGACCCATTACAACGGTGGTATCGGACCTTCTGAGGCGAGTGTGACCAAGTCGGTCCGTTATGTGGCCATCGTGGCCGTGGGGGGGATGGCCAATCTCTGGGGAGCCCTGATCATGGGGTTTCTCCTGAATTTCCTCTCCCTGAGGGGTGTCTTCGGTCATCTGGATGACGCCGTATTTGGTGTGACCCTTGTGCTGATCATGATGTTTATGCCCGAAGGTTTTATCCGCATGTCACTCCTCAGTGATATAAAATCTTTTTTTCTCAGGATATCAGCCAGGGAAAAATCCAAAACAGGAGGGGCTGATGAGTCTTAATCCTGATGCAGCCCCTCTGATGCGCATACAGAACCTTGATAAGTCCTTCGGCGGTCTGCATGCAGTGGATACAGTTTCCTTTGATGTGAATCCCGGGATTATCAAGTCTGTCATCGGCCCTAACGGCGCCGGAAAGACCACCTTGTTTAATATGATTGCCGGACAGCTGACTCCCTCCGGAGGCCGTGTTCTCTTTGATGAAAAGGCATTAACCGGGATGAGGCCCTTTCAGGTGGCTCATCAGGGAATCATGCGGACCTTTCAGAATCTTAAGATCAGCAGCCATCTCTCGGTCATGGATAATGTGCTTCTGGGGTATCACCGCAAGGGGCGTGCCGGGTTTTTATCGGGTATGCTGTCCCTCAAAAGGAGCCGGCAAGAGGAGAAAGAGGCCGTCCAGGCCATTCTGCCCCTCCTGGAGTGGCTCGGTATTCTGGACTTGAAAGATACAGAAGTGGGGAATCTCTCCTTCGGGAATCAGAGATCTGTGGAACTGGCCCGGGCTCTCGTTTCCGAACCAGCCATGCTGCTTCTGGATGAACCCGCCGCGGGATTGAATATGCATGAAACAGAAGATCTGGCACAGAGACTGCAGGTCATTCGCGATCAGGGCAAGACAATATTGATCGTGGAGCACGATATGTCTCTGGTCATGGATATTTCAGATGAAATTGTTGTCTTGAACTTTGGTCAGAAAATCGCCGAGGGGACGCCCGTGGATATTCAGAAAAATGAAGAGGTCATCCGGATCTACCTGGGAGGGGATGATGCTTAAGATACGAAATCTGGAAGCCGGTTATGATAAACTGAAGGTCCTTAAAGGCATCAGTCTTCATGTGAATCCCGGTGAGATCGTGACCATCATCGGTGCGAACGGTGCAGGTAAAACTACGCTGCTCAACACGATCGCCTCCCTGGTTAAGCCCTCGGCGGGAGTCATCCTGCTGAAAGGCAATGATGTAAGCGGGGCTCCAAGCGATCGTATTGTGAAAACCGGCTGTTCCCTGTGTCCCGAAGGGCGGCAGCTGTTTCCGACAATGACTGTCAAAGAAAATCTGGTACTGGGAGCCTATACTTTTTATAATAGAAGGGAAGGCCGGCAGGCTGCGGAGAATCTGAATGAGATCTACTCCCTCTTCCCTGTGCTCGAGGAAAGGAAGAATCAGCTGGCCGGGACTCTCTCCGGTGGAGAACAGCAGATGGTGGCCATTGGCCGGGCTCTGATGTCCCGGCCGGATCTGCTCATGATGGATGAACCCTCCATGGGGCTGGCTCCCCTTATCGTGAAGAGTATTTTCAAGGTTGTGGAGGAACTCCGCAGTAAGGGAAAAACAATCCTGATTGTGGAGCAGAATGCCAAGGCTGTTCTGGAAATTGCCGACAGGGGTTATGTCATGGAAACGGGAACCCTCGTGATGGAAGGAACTGCCGCTAATCTGTTGGATAACAACGATGTCAAACGGGCCTATCTGGGCCGGGACTATAAAGAGTTTACCGATTCATAAGGGTCAAAGGAGGTCTAATTGATCTATTCCAGGGAAAATGAAACTATGCTGCGCGAAGATCTGGAGCAGCTTCAGGTAGAACGGCTGCAGATGACGCTCCGTCAGGTCTATAAAAATGTAGCTTTTTTCAAGAATCTCTATGATGAAAAAGGGATTGATATATCCAAAATCAAGTCCCTTGATGATTTGAGTTCTCTGCCTCTGACCTCCAAGGAAGACCTCCGTCAGAGTTATCCCTATGAGGCCTTTGCCGTGCCTCTGCGGGATATTGTCCGTATCCATTCTACTTCTGGAACCACGGGATCTCCCATCGTTGTGGGCTATACAAAACACGATCTGAAAATATGGTCGCACCTGGTGGCCCGTGTGCTCAGTGCCGCCGGCATCACCAGCCATGATCTGGTCCAGATTGCCTTTGATTACTCCCAATCCACCGGAGGACTCGGCTTTCATTACGGTGCCGAAGAGATCGGTGCGTCAGTTATCCCCGCCTCGGGAGAAGAGATCCTGAAACAGATTCATATCATGAAGGACTATCGAAGCTCCGCCCTTGTGTCCACTCCCGGTTATGCCCTGCACACCATTGCAGCCCTGGAAGAGGCCGGAATGAATCCCCAGGAACTGAACCTGTCTGTCGGCTTATACGGCTCGGAGCCATGGAGTGAAAACCTGCGGAGGGAGATCGAGTCAAAACTGAAGATCGAGGCCTTTGACAACTATGGGCTGAGTGAAATCATCGGTCCCGGAGTGGCCTTTGAATGTGAATACCACAAGGGACTCCATGTGAATGAAGATCACTTTATCGTTGAAGTTATTGATCCTGAAAGCGGGGTGGTCTTAAAAGAAGGCGAGGAGGGGGAACTTGTTTTTACCACCATCACCAAGCAGGGCTTTCCCTTGATCCGCTACCGTACAGGAGATCTCTCCCGTATTCTTACCGATGAATGTGACTGTGAAAGAACCTCCAGGCGTATTCAGAGAATCTCCGGGCGTTGTGATGATATGATCATTGTGGATGGGAATAATCTTTCCCCCTCCCAGATAGAAGCCCTCCTGTTTGAGATAGAAGAGGTGGAGCCTCATTTTCAGATCATCCTGAAAAGAGAGGAGGGGCTGGATGTCATCGAATTGAAGGTCGAAGTATCCAATCCGGCCTTTGCCTTTGATTACTCCCAATCCACCGGTGGACTCGGCTTTCATTACGGTGCCGAAGAGATCGGTGCGTCAGTTATCCCCGCCTCGGGAGAAGAG
>NZ_JAQIBL010000057.1 GCF_027859075.1 Oceanispirochaeta sp.
TCAGTTGTTTTCATAATACCAGCTCCGGCATCTATTCCGACTATGGTTTTATCTAACATTTTCATAGCTTCCGGTTTTTTAAGGTCAGAAACAGTTTTAATGCCGGCATCATACATGTATGAGGGACTAGCTAATCCACTTTGAGTCCCATCGTATACATTACCAAGATCGACGAGATCATCACCGAACTTTTCAATGTAATCCTAATGAAGTACGGGTAACCATGTTTCCATAAAGGCATCCTGATCTCCAGCAGCTACACTTGCGTATCCGGGTGCTACATCAGCAGCTGTAATAGTTACTTCGTATCCCATCATGTCTTCCAGTATAACTTTCGCTAAATTGGTATAAGCGACACCTTCTTCCCAGTTGGCATAGACCAGGTTAGCGGTCTTTAGGTCTGCTTTTGATTCTTGTTGTCCCCCTGCGAAAACACCTGTTGCCGCAGTTGAGATCATGAGAACGATCATTAAGATCTTTCGTAAGTTGTTCATCTTTATCTCCTTTTAAGATAGTAATATATTAATTCCGAACGTGTATTTCGGAATATTTCAATGCTAATTCTAACTCTTGTCCTTAGTCGTGAAAGCCTGAGTGACTCTATCTAAAAAAATGGCCAGGATTACGATGGCAATTCCGCCCTCGAATCCCATATCAATTTTTAATTGGGTTATCCCCTTGAGAACCACGTTTCCCAAGCCTCCAGCTCCAATCATTCCTGAGATCACTACCATGGAAAGAGCCAGCATAATGGTTTGATTTACTCCTGCCATAATGGTCGGAAGTGCTACCGGCAATTCTGCTTTTATAAGCATTTGTTTAGGGGTTGCGCCAAAGGCTCGGCAGGCTTCGTGGATTTCAACCGGAACTTGTCTGATGCCTAAATTGGTCAACCGTACTACAGGAGGCAGTGAAAAAATTAGGGTTGCAATAACACCTGGAACTGGTCCCAATTTAAAAAGCAGTACAGCAGGGATTAAATATACGAAAGCCGGAAGAGTCTGCATGAAATCCAGTACTGGACGCATGATTTTCCAGGTTGAGTCTGATCTTGACGCCCATATTCCAAGAGGAAGACCTATGAGTAATCCAAAGATAACAGCGGAAAAAACAAGGGAAAGAGTATCCATGGTTTCCGACCAATATCCCATATAGAGGATTAAGGAAAATCCAATCAGGGTAAAAAGTGCAACGCCTTTTCCTGCAACTTTCCAGGCCAATAAGCAAAAAAGTCCTATCATTACGAATGCCGGGGGGAGGTGAAACACCCAATTCACCCCCTCTAAAAATCCTTCAACTACTAAAGCGATGAAATCAAACAGCCAATCAGCTTCTTCGGTCAACCATTCAATAATATTTTCAAATCCTGCACCAATATCAAAAATCTCTCTTATTATATTCATTTAACTCTATTTCCTTTGTTCATTCTGGATGGTCTCTGTTTCTTCAAGTATTTCGCTGAAAACAGTTGGTGTATCGGAATCGTCAACACCCTCATTGACCTCGGTAATGATCATCTCTCTGCTAACAATCCCCAAAAACTTATTTTTTTCGTTGATAACGACTATCGGGTGTTTTGTTTGGAGAGCAGTCCCGAGCAAATCAGCTATGGCTGTTTCTGGAGTTGTAGTGTAAAAATCGTGTCGAACTATTGTGGAAAGATCATTCTCTTTCTTTTTCTTCAGTTCTATGACATCCTCAATGTGAATGATGCCTTTCAGACTCCTTTGGGAGTCCACCAGATAAGCGTAGGATATACTATGCTTTTCCATTAAATGCAGAGCAGCCTTGGGCCCGTCTTTAGAACTATTAAGAAGAGGGCAGCTCTGTTTAATGGAGCTTGCTGTTATTGTCTTTGTCCGGTCGACATTTTGAACGAATTCTTTTACATAATTATCAGCGGGATTTGAGAGGATGTCCTCCGGAACCCCTATTTGTCGTACCCGTCCGTCAGGTCCCAGGATGGCAATACGATCTCCAATCTTCAAGGCCTCATCCAGATCGTGAGTTATAAATATAATTGTCTTGTGCATTTTGTCCTGAAGATCGAGCAGCTCATCCTGCATTTGAGCCCTAATGAGAGGATCTAGTGCACTGAAGGCTTCATCCATAAGCAGTATTTCCGCATCATTTGCCAAAGCCCGCGCAAGTCCAACACGTTGCTGCATACCACCAGAGAGTTCGTTGGGAAAACTAAACTCAAAGCCTTCCAGACCAACGAGCTTTATAGCCTCCATAGCCTTCTCTCTTCGTTCTGTTTTTTCCATACCACCCAACTCCAGACCGAATTCAACGTTGTTAACAACGTTTTTATGAGGAAGGAGTCCAAAATGCTGAAAAACCATGGACATTTTGTAACGACGAAGCTCTCGGAGTTCTTCGTTGTCCATCTTTACAATGTCCTGTCCATCAATCAGTATCTGACCGGCAGTGGGCTTGATAAGCCTGTTTAAACATCGTATGAAGGTTGATTTACCACTGCCGGACAGTCCCATAACAACAAATGTTTCTTTTCTGTGTATCTCAAATGTTGCATCATTAATTGCTATGGTGCACCCTGTTCTCTTTTTTATTTCCTGTTTCGATTTCCCTTCTTTTATCAGCGGAATCGCGCGTTTTGGATTTGTACCAAATATTTTGTACAAATCCTTTACTTCTACTAAAGCCATAAATTAAATCCCCTTAATGCAATAGTCATAAAGCAATTCACACATGTATTATGTGAACTGCAAAAAAGATTATTCGAATTTATTAATTGATCATATGCAGATCAGAAAGTGAATAGCACTTCTTTTCAAAACGTAAAGAGACAATACTCAATGTTTTTTAGTGTGTACTATGAACAGACGAGTGATTCTTTCCGGCTATGGAGCCGTTGAAGAACCACCATTAAAATTAGAATAAAAGACAGGAATACTTGTATTCCCATAAATCAATGATAGGAGAAAATAATCCCCTAATAAATAAATACATATTATTGAAAGAATTATTTCTTCCACCAGCCACTGCTGTAGTATTTATCCACTTTGTTTTGTATTCCATCAACAGTTCGTACCATGGACTTAGAATTTTATAAAACTGTATATTAGTTTTATATGATATACGCTGATAGATTTGAACAAATAAAAACATTATGAAAATAACAATACTTGTTATTGACAGTTTATGCAACAGTGCTTGTGTTGATTCTTTTCTTCTTCACTAATCGATTAAAAGGTGTAGTTATCACTGTTATCCATATTCATCAAGTAATTCAGAATAAAATCAGGAGTATCATTTAATCTTGAAACAATATTACTTTACTATTGGGGTTAAATGTATAATTTTCAAAATTCTTTGCAGGTATTTCTTTTATCCGGGACAAATAATCCACACGTTGATTCGATACACATGAATTCAATAATAGAAATATAAATGCAAATAATATCGCTATTTGTCGGTTCTTCATTTATTGACTCACCTTTTCAAGTACCTTGATAATTCAGGCATATAGCCTCAACAATGTTGTGATAATTTTCAAGAAATAGTTTTGTTCAGCGCACCCCCTTTCTTCAAAAGTCAAACTCTGTTTAAATGGTTCATGATTAGATGGATCAGCCGCTTATCGGCATCAATTATCAACCCCTACAGAAGCCTCCCCTCCTCTGTATATATCCTCTTTCTGGCCCGGATCATCAACCGTATGGGAGACTTTGCCAACTTTTTTCTGACCCTTTACCTGACACGGTATCTGGGATTCAGTGAGAAGCAGACAGGCCTGGTCCTGTCTCTGGTGGGGATCAGCATGATGGCAGGGGCCCTGATGGGAGGCCGGCTCACAGACCTGGCGGGCCGCAAAAAGATAATGCTCACCCTCCAGTCTCTGGCAGCCCTGTCTGTGATGATCTGCGGATTTGTACCCGACAGGCCTCTGGTGGCCTGGCTCCTTCTAGTCTTTACCTTCTTCAATGGCGCCGTGAGACCCATCAATACGGCCCTGCTGACAGACCTGACCAGCCAGGAACAACGGAGTGCCGCCTTTTCTCTCCTCTATCTGGGGATCAATATCGGGGTTTCAGCGGGGCCGATTCTGGCGGGATTTCTGTTTAATCACTACAGGCAGTGGATCTTCTGGGGCGACGGTATCACCACCATCACCACCATTCTTCTGATCCTCTTCTTTATCCGGGAGCCTGAAACAAGCAAGATCAGGGTGGAGCAGAATGAAGAGCACGACAACAGCTCGACTCTGAAGGCCCTGTGGAACCGGCCCATACTGGCCTGGTATGCCCTCATCACCGTATTCGCCTCCTTTATCTACTCCCAGAACAGCTTCACCCTGCCCCTGCAGATCCTGAAGATCTTTGGTGACAAGGGTCCCCGGTTCTTCGGAATTATAATGTCCTTTAATGCCGTGGTTGTTATTGTTCTCACCCCCCTGCTCAATCATCTGTGCCGGAGGAAAAGACCCCTGACCCGCATCGCTCTGGGGTATATCTTCTACGGACTGGGATTCGGCCTGCTCATGTTTCAGATACCCCATGGTTTCTGGTTTTTAATCTCAACCTTATTGTGGACCACCGGAGAGATTCTGGATGCCACCAATTCAGGAGTCTTTGTGTCCAATCACTGTCCGGTGAATCACCGGGGACGTTTCAACAGCCTGTTTCTCATCACCAGGGGCGGAGGAAGAGCTCTGGCACCCCTGGTGTCGGGTTTCGTTCTGGAGTACCTGGGTTACTCCTGGATGTGGGGATTCTGCCTGGTCCTGGGCTTTTTCCTGGCGGGATCTTTGAAATATCTGAACAAGGAAGATATCAGGCGAAAAACGTCCTGAAACCAGGAATGGACCGGTTGATTAGATAAAATTCATTTGTTTCGTAAACGTCAATACATTAGTTTAAATAGTAGGAGCAAAATATGAAAGCGTTACAGATAACCGGTTACGGTGAAATTGCAGACAATGTGGAGAATACGGAAATTCCAACCCCTTTGATTAATGATGATCAGGTTCTTATAGAGATTAGATCCGCCGGAGTCAATCCCGTCGATTACAAGATTGTCAAAGGAGCCATGAAGAAGATCAAGACTCTGAACTTTCCCGCCCCTATAGGTTTTGACCTCAGCGGGATTGTGGTTGGAGTGGGTCAGGATATAACCAATCTGACTGTGGGTGATGAAGTTTATGCCAGGGTTCCCTCTGACACACCGGGTACATTTGCTGAGTTCATAGCCGTTGATGCCTCTGTCGTCGTGAAAAAACCCGGGAACATCACCCATAATGAAGCCTCGGGAATACCACTGGTGGGGGTGACAACAGTGCAGGCACTCAAAATGGCCGGCATAAAAAAGGGTGATTCCATACTGATCCATGCCGGTTCCGGCGGTGTGGGCTCTTTTGCCATCCAATATGCCAAAGCCCTGGGTGCAACAGTCTACACAACAACCAGCTCCCTCAATGTGGAATGGGTGAAGGAACTGGGGGCCGACAGAGTCATAGATTATAAGAATGAAAATTATCTGGATGTTGTCAGTGAAGTTGATATTGTTTTTGATACACTCGGAGGCTCTTATAGTGTTGATGCCTTTAAAGTGCTGAAAAAGGGCGGGTTTGTGGTTTCCATAGCCGGTCCCATTGACGGTCAGACAGCAAAAGAGTGGGGATTATCCCTAATCCCCCGGCTTTATCTGAAACTGACAGGCAGAAAAGTGACTCAGAGGATGAAAAAGAAATCGGCTCAGTACCGCTATTTTCTGATGTCACCCGATGCAGACCAGCTGAATGAGATCAGCACTCTGATTGAAGCGGGAAAGATTCATCCTGTAACTGCAAAGGTCTTCCCACTATCTGAGGGGGTGGATGCTCTCAAATTTGTTGAAACCGGAAGAGCGAAAGGTAAAGTGATACTTCAGGTGAAGTAACAACCCATTTCATATATCCCTTAGTTTAAGGATTTCCTCCAGAGCGTCATTGAATCTCAGTTCCACAACAGAGAAGTTTTCGGCGGACAATCTTGTCTTCATAAGCTCATCTTCCCTCTGGCCGGGTTTGACCAGAAGTTGGGTGGGCAAGGCAAAGCCACTGACGAATTTATCACCCAGAAGACTTCTCATTTTGAAAAAAACAGTTTCGTAACCGAATTTGCTGTCCTTCTGTTCATCCCCCCCTCCGCAGCAGCTGAGGAAGTACAGCTTATTGATCTGCGACTTATATTTCTGGATAAAACTCCTCAGGGGATAAATCACCTGTCCCATCCAGATGGGACCGCAGAGGATGATTCTATCATATTCGGTGAAATTCCGGCGGATGGCTCTGTTTCCCACACCGATTTTTGTAAGAGAGGCAAGGAGTTGAGGAAAAAGCGCATTCACCCGGGGATGGATTTCCTCCATTTCAAAGCCCGATTTTTCTGCAATTTTCTGGGCCAGATACCTGTTGCTTCCTGTTGCGGAATAGAAAACGACCAGTCCTTTCATAAGACTCTCCTTTATAGAGATAGACAATCATAAAACACCTGATGTCATCCAAAACATCACTTTTTTTAAAAAGAAAAGTCAGGGCAGTGCATTCTTTACTGCGTTATGCTCGTCGGTAAAGTATTCTCCCGAAGGACTGCCCAGTTCACGCCAGACATCATCCATGGCCGAAGGCGTCAGTGATCGCAGGGGTGCGGAGCAGTCCACCCTGGTGGACGATACCCCCGCAGAGCACGCCCCCGGTAGGACCGGGGAGACGCACAAGTGAATCAGAAACCGAAGTAGTCTCTGGCGTTTTCATAGGAGATTTCCCGGACCATGGCTCCCACGAGTTCAAAGTCATGAGGAATGAGTCCCTTTTCCATGTCTTTTCCCAGAATGTTGCAGAGAATCCGGCGGAAGTACTCGTGCCGGGTGTAGGAGAGAAAGGAACGGCTGTCGGTGAGCATGCCTACGAAACGGCGGAGCAGACCCAGCTGACTGAGGGCTTCCATCTGTCTTTCCATGCCGTCTTTCTGATCCAGAAACCACCAGCCTGAGCCCATCTGAATCTTTCCGGCCACAGAGCCGTCCTGAAAGTTGCCCAGCATGGTGGCGATGACTTCATTGTCCCGGGGGTTCAGGTTGTAGAGGATGGTCTTGGGGAGCTGTCCCCGGCTGTCCAGCAGATTCAGATAGGCCGCCAGGGGTCCGGCGATGTTCTTGTCGTCCACCGAGTCAAAGCCTGTATCGGGACCGAGGATCTTGAGCATCCTTGTGTTGTTGCTTCTCAGGGCTCCCAGGTGAATCTGTTTGGTCCAGCTCTTTTCCGCATCCAAGCGTCCGAAGAGAACCATCATGGCCGTCTTGAACTGGTCCTGCTGGCTGGGAGTAATGCTCTGACCGGCCAGGGCTTTGCTGAAAATGATGGCTACTTCATCCTCTGTATAGGCTGCGGCATAACAGGTTTCAAGGCCATGGTCGGAGAGGCGGCACCCCGCATCGTGAAAGTACTGGTGCCGGATTTCGATGGCCTTGACCAGGGAGGCAGAATCCCGGATGTCCGTTCC
>NZ_JAQIBL010000058.1 GCF_027859075.1 Oceanispirochaeta sp.
GAACCTGAAGAGTCTGGAGATTCTCCTCTCCGACCCTGAATCTCTCATACGTCATTCAATGAAAAGAATGGACTCCACCGGAAGCGGCCTCATTCAGGCCTTTTCAAAACTCTACTACCTGTCAGGTTTCCTGAATTTGATAACTTTGAGCCGTTTAAGTTTTCTGGGAGGTCAGTTTGTCACCCAGAAGGCCTCCACTAAAAAATCCCTTACCGGGAGAGACAAATCCCTCCTGTTGACCCTTATGAAACAGATCCGCCAGGTCTATGACAGCATCAGTCTGGCAGAAGATTACGGCAGTTTTGTGACTCCCTCACGAAAAATGATCTATCCCGCCGTAGAACGCATCAATGAGGAAGCCCTGAAATGGATTATCCGCCGTTTCAGTCAGGAAGGGGTGACCCTCCCGGGAAGATATCCCCTCCGGTCCCTCACCATGGAGAAAACAGCAGGAGGAGAATGGGACATCACAATCCCCGATCCTGTATTTCAACAGGCAGGAAGAGGCGAATACCTCTCCATCGCCTATATCGACCTGGTCCTCTGGCAGGACCCTCTCGTTCTGGTAGAATCCCTGAGAGAGTGGAAACAATCAGGTACCCTTCAATTCCACGGTCCTTTGGAACTGCCCCTGGAGGATGAGGCAGACCCGCCATCCCTCCCCTACTACTTCATCATCAAATCCAGGGAAGAGCCGGAAAAATACTGGGATCAGAAAAGAATGCCCGTCAGGCTGCTGACCACATTGTCCGGTCCGGATCAGAAGATAAAACTGGTTGCCCCGGCAGAACCGCCGGAGAAAAGACTGGACTATAATCCAGAAGAAACACTGGAGCTGGAAGAACAGACCCTTCTCTTTCATCCCGAAGATGCAAAAGAATCGGAATTCCATTATTTAAAAGTTTCAGAAGAGTCTCCCGGTTCCGAAGATCTTGACGAGCTGCCGGAAGAAAACATGCGGGGGTCGGATAAAAGAGGCAAGGCAGAACCGGGAACAACCATCAAGTATCCCATCGGGATCAAGATGATTATCATCACATCCCTGATCATCGTCCTGGCTTTGACGGGAATGATCGTTCTAGCTACCTTCTTTTTTCTTCAGGACAGTCAGGTCAGGGTGGAAGAGAGCAACCTCAAGATATCCGAGACCATAGCCAGTCAGGTGGAAGACAGCCTTCTCGCTGTAGGGAACAGCGCCTCCCTCCTCCTGCTGGGAGCCGGAAATGAAGAGACCCCGAAAGAAGTGAATTATAAAAATTACTACTTCAGAAGCGAAAGGAACATCCTCTTTGCGGGGATTCCCGAGGAAGACCGGCTCTTTTACAATGAGAATCTTCTGGCCGAACTGGATGTGTCGGAATCCTTTATTCAAGGCGTGATCAATGACCACCCTGAGCAGATCCGCCTGGCCAAGGGCGGAACGCCTTCCGTTTTTAATGTTTCCACCTATTTTGGCATTCCCCTTCTGGGTGTCACCGTTCCCTACAAGCAGGAGCAGGGGATCAAGACCCTCTTTATCCTGACAGACATCAGGAGTACTCTGCAAAAGGCAGTTCAGTCCCGGGGGATTACGAGCACCTTCATTGTCGACTCGGCGGGAAACCTGATTGCCCACCCGGACAAGACCATCCTGATATCGGGGGTCAACCTGGGAGACATCACCATAGTGAAGGAGCTTTTTTCATCAGCCGTCAACACCGGACAGATCCGGTATGAACAGGACGGGGAGACCTATTTCGGCTCCTATAAGAAAGTATCCTTCGGCCGGCTGGGCATCATCACAACGGTACCCGAAAAGCTGGCCTTTGAAGCCATCTTCAGGATTCAGCGCCGCAATATTCTGCTGATGATCATGTTTGTGGCTCTGGCCGTTCTGATCATCTACTACTACTCCAAATCCCTGTCTGGACCCATCAGAAAGCTGGTAAGCGCCACCAGGGCCATCGAAGAGGGTCAATATACTCTGGACCTGAAACCGAAGAGCCAGGATGAAATCGGGGTCCTTACCCGGGCCTTTGTCAACATGGGCAAAGGACTGGAAGAAAAAGAGAGGATCAAAGATGCCTTTGGCCGTTTTGTAAACAAGGAAATGGCAGAGATGGCAGAAAAAGGGGAAATCCAGCTGGGGGGAGAAATCAAACCGGCTACCATCTTTTTCTCCGACATCCGGTCCTTCACGGCCATTTCGGAGAATCTGACTCCTGGTGAAGTCGTATCCTTTCTGAATGAATATATGACCCTGATGGTGGACTGTGTAAACCAGACCGACGGATCTGTAGACAAATACATAGGAGATGCCATCATGGCCATCTGGGGAACCCCCATTTCTCATGGAAATGATGCTGAGAATGCCGTCAACGGAGCCCTGCTGATGAGAAGGGCACTCCGGAAATTCAACCAGGACCGGGGAGGAGACAGGAAGCCGATCATCAAAATCGGCTGCGGTCTGAACAGCGGGGATGTCCTGGCAGGCCAGATCGGTTCCAACGACAGGATGGAATATACGGTCATCGGAGACGCGGTCAATCTGGCCTCCCGTATTGAAGCCCTGAATAAACCCATGGGATCTGATGTGCTGATCTCACAGGGAACAGCGGACCAGGTGGAGGGCGTTTTTGACCTGGTTCCCATGAATAAGATCATGGTCAAGGGAAAGTCAGAACCCCAGCAGATTTATGCAGTCCTGGGCAGAATGGATGATCCCGATCGCCCCAAATCCATGAAAGAACTAAGAGAAAAAGTGGGTATTACAGGGAACTTTGACAACATTGCAGATGTGAACATGGAGAAAGAAGAAGTCAAATATGAGATCATGGATTAAAGACCTACTCCTGACCCTTCTCCTGGGCTCAATTTTTGTCTGGGCAGGGAGTGAATTCTATAAAGATCTCAACAGCCAGATAAGCAATGAGGGCGGCGAAGTCATCGGTGAGATCATCTCCATCGAAAACGGAGCCCAGAGGAAATTTGCCGGAAGGGCTCTCTGGGGGGAAATGGAAACCAGCACTCCCGTCTACAATTACGACAGCCTCCGGACCATCGATGAATCCCAGGCCCGGATCAGGCTGATCGATGGAACAGAGATCACCATGGCCGCCAATACCTACATTGTCCTGGAATGGGGGGAAGAAGCCCGGAGCATTGAGTTTCTGGGTGGGAACATCTCGGCGGCAGGAAGCGGCAGCGATTCAAATCTCCAGATCAAGTCGGAAGACACGGTCATAGCCCTGAACAGAGCCAGTGTCACCCTGGACAAACAAGAAGGTGAAGGCATTAATCTCTCAGTCGGTGCCGGAAGCATCGGCGTCACCATCGATGGCAAAACGACAAACATTGAAGAGAACTTCCGGGCCAGCCTCAGCGGGGGAGTCAAGGTGGAACAGGAGGCAGTCAAGCTGATATCCCCGAAGAACAACCGCCTCATCGTCACAACCTCTGCCGCGATCCCCATGGAGTTTACCTGGGAGCAGATCCTCCCGCTGAACAATCCCCGCCTGGAAATCGGAGAGTACAAAGACTTTATCCGTTTCAGCAACTTTGAACTCGGCCGCAACGAAACCTCCTATGAAATGAACACCCTTCCCGGAACCTATTACTGGAGAATCAGCGGCAAATTTACCGATGGCGCCGCCTATCACAGCTCGCCCCACAGGGTGGTGATCATCCGGGATAATGCTCCTTCCCAGCAGGTACCCGCCCCGGAAGAAAGCTTTGAGTACAGAAAGAATCCCCCTGAATTGGCTTTTTCATGGGAAGCCTCATCCCTGGCCAACAGTTCCCGTCTTCAAGTGTCCACAAACCAGGAATTTTCAGGGATTGTGACAAATATCAATGGTCCCAATAATTTCCAGACCATCAATGAACTGAGCGAAGGGACCTACTACTGGAGGATCATCCCCGAATATACGGCAGCAGACCTGATTGCCTACTCCTCTCCCGAGGTCAGGCGCTTCTTTATCAGCAAAAATGACTCTCTTGAACCTCCTCAGTTGATTCTACCTGGAGTAGAAGAGAAGATTAATCCTCTCAAAACAAAAGGGGGGCTCCGGTTCAGCTGGAAACCGGACAGGGAAATAGGCACATACCATATCCTCGTCTCCGCCAACTCCGCCATGAATGCACCCCTGGCGGATCAGTGGCTGAGCCGGAATTCCTATCTCATGGAAAAACTCCCCCCCACAGGAAATTATTACTGGCAGGTGGAGGGGCTGGATCGGGAGAACAAACCTGTCCTCCCCTCGGAAATCAGAGGCTTTTCTGTGATGGACTCCATTCTCTCGGTGACCCCTTTGAAACCAGCGGCGGACAGCCTGAGCATTGTCGACAGCTTTGACAACATTCCCTTTTCCTGGGACAGCACCCTGGATGGCCCTTTCAAGGTAGAAATATTCAGAAACGGAGCCGGAGCCCTGCCTCTGATCACACAAATTTCAAAAACGACCTCCCTCAATCTGGTCCTCCCCGGAGAGGGTGAGTACAACTGGCAGGTTTCTGTTTTGGATGATAATGAAGAGCTGGTTCTCTTGAGCGACCAGGTCTCTTTCAGGATGGTGAAACGCCTCCAGCCTCCGGAGATCCTCAGCCCTGTCGAGGGAGAGGGATTGTCTCTTCTGGGTGCGAACCCTCTGGAGATCCGATGGCAGCCCACTCCCGGTGCCTCCTACTACACGGCCTCTTTGATTCCCCGGAATTCGTCCTACCCCTCAGTGCGGCGGGAACCCTCGGAAGACAGGGTCTGGAAGATCCTGGATAAAGGGAATTTGAGACCCGGAGGATACTCCCTGCAGCTTCAGGCACATCATCCCCTGGAGGCAGGCATTATCAACAGCAGCCGCATCTCTATCGGTTCCTTCAACCTGGACAGGGTTCAGGAATATGGAGCCCCCCGGCTGACCTACCCTGCCCAGGGACAGCAGATCTCCCGGATAACACTGATAGATCAGAAACCCAGTTTCCGCTGGATTCAGACACCTCTTCTGGCAAAACAGAAGATACGCCTCTCCAGAGACCCGAATTTCCAGTCCCTCCTTCTGGATGAGGAGCTGACCGCTCAATCCCGCAGCATCCCCGAACTGGATGAAGGGACCTACTATATTCAGATTCAGGGAGAAGACGAGTTAGGGAACAGATCTCCCGACTCAGATATCCAATCCTTTACGGTCACACCCATTCCAGACCTGCCGGTGATGCAGGTATTCACACCCCAGGCTGGACAGATCCTGGATATGGTATCCCGGAATCAGCTTGATTTCAGCTGGGCCTCGGTACCCAGGGTCAGCTATTATCGTATTGCCCTGTATCCCCGGAACGGTTTGAACCCGGTATTCAAGGAAGAAAAATGGGTGAAAACACAGTATACTTTCAACAAGCTGGAAGACCTGAATGTCGGGGACTTCCGCTTCGAAGTTCAGGCAATCAGGGAGAAGGACGGTCAAATTCTTCAGGAAAGTCCTGTCCTGTCTGTTCCCATGGAGCTCACTCTTCCGGAGATAATAAAGATTCCGGATATTCTTTCACCGGAGCTGCAATATGCGCATTGATTATAGAAAAACCCTCCTCCTGATTCTCATCTGTGTCTCTGTGAATCTTCAGGCTCAGGACTCTGAAAGCGATCTGGTGGAACAGAATTTGACATGGGAGACCATCGAAGGCGCCTGGGGCTATGAAGTAGTCATCCGGGAGGGTGACCAGGAGATTATCAGCACACAGATCCAGGAGTCCCAACTCAAGTTCTCACTCCCACCGGGAGAGTATGAGTTCAGCATCAGAATCCTCAACAAATTTAAAAAAGTAGAGAGCGCCACAGACTGGAAGCCCCTGATCATTTTGGAAGCCTTTCAGCCTGTTATCCGGAAGTTCAGCCCGCAGCGGGATTTTTTAAGGACATCGGGACGTCTGGTGCTGACAGCAGAGGTCTATCAGGTCAGACAAAGCACCCGGTTCTTCCTCAAATCCAGTGACGGTAAGAAAATTGAAGGGTCAACCAGAATCCTGGGAGAAGAGTCCCTGGAGATCTCATTCCCCATGAATGAGCTGGAGCCTGGAGACTACCTGATATTGGCCCTTGATCCCTCAGGGCTGGAAGATCGGGCAGAGGCCTTCCCCCTGACCCTGCTGCCCATCGTAAAACCTGTCATCAAGGATGTAAGCCTTCGAAATATACAGCAGCAGCAGGTCTATACAGGCATTGAAGTCAGAGGAGAAAACTTTGACGAGGGAATCGAGGTCACGATCACGAGACAGGGACAGGAATTCACCCCCTATGAACTGGTCAGGGAATCATCAGAACTCCTTGTGATGTCTATCATAACAGCTGACCGTCCCCCCGGCCGTTATTCTCTGGAATTGATCAACCCCTCGGGAGAATCAGACCTGAGGAAGAACTCATTTTTTATGGAAGAGGCTCCCCAGATGGAGGAGGTCCGCCAGACCCCCCCGGCCGAAACGGCCGAAGTCCTGGGTGGGATCACTTTTACGGGAATGATAGACCAGAGCCATGGAAAATCAGATCCCTTTTTCCCCGGGATAACACTCAAGGCCCGGCAGGATCTGGTCAATGCCCGATTCTGGAATTCTCCGGGCCTGCGCTCCCTGGGGGTGGAACTGGCCCTGGATACCTCACAGCTGAAGTATCGGAATGCTCCCTTTGTTTATAATCAGCTCTATACGGGATTTTCTGTGTATTACCGCATAAGATTGGCCAGAGGATGGTCTCTCATCCCCAAGCTAGGCCTGGGTGGGACGACCCTCTGGGTCACGGAAGAAGGAATTTTCGGCCCCCTGGTTCAGGGAGATGCAGGTTATGCAGCAGGCAGCGGTCTGAGCCTGCAAAGGCTGTGGAAATCTGGTTTTTTAATGGAAGGCGGCATGGATTTCAGATACATCCGGTATACAGGCGGGTATTTTAACACACTCCACTCCTGGCTGGCAGGAGGGTTCCGGTTTTGAAGCATAAAAAAATCTTTTCCATCGTGATACTCTTTTTTCTAACCCAGCTTCTTATGGCCCAGGAGACTGAAGATCCTGAGCTGGAAGCTTACAGACAGATGCAGGCTGAATACAGCCGGACAGGGTTTGAATTGTTTATATACTATCCAGTCAGCTTTCATTTTCCCGGATGGAGCTATCCCGATGTGACCTACAGCTGGGGACCGGCCCATATACAGCTCCCCGGTCCCAATGTCAGCTTTGCCGGCCTGGGGGCCGGTTTCGAACTGGACTTCGGCAGCCGCAAAGCTGTCATCAGAAATATGGGTTTTGGAGGGAATCTGGAAATCAGCACCCTCACAAGCTGGAACATGAAGCCCGGCGTCCAGATGGGGCTGGTTCTCTCCTACTTCTATCTCTTTTACAAAACCGATCTGCAAAGAACTCTGAATTACAGCATCAGGGGAGGCATAGGCGTCGGGAGGGCACAGAACGGGGAGACCCTCTTTGCCTATCCCGAAGAGAGGGAAGATACGGCGGGTCCCCTGTATTCACTGGAGGCGGCTGTGATCCTTCCCGGGGTCAAGCGTTTCCGCTTCCAGGCTGGTCTGGCCTACCGTTATCTGGCCATCAATACGAAGAACATCCACATCCTGTCACCCATGATCCGGGCGGGATTCCGCTTCTGAGAGAAAATCCACGAGCATCCTGCCGGCAATGCTTCCTGGCCCGGGAATCTCAGGCAGAGCATCCGGGCTGAACCAGCGGGCGTCCAGGATTTCCTGACCATCAGGCACAGGTTCGGACTCATCCAGAGCTTCAGCTGTAAAGGCCAGCATAAGAGAGTGAGGCATGGGCCAGGACTGGGATGCAAAATAGCTGATATTCTGAACCCGCAGGCCGACCTCTTCAAAAACTTCACGGTGGATCGCCTGTTCCAGAGTTTCACCAGGATCAACAAATCCCGCAATATGTGAATAGAGACCTTCCGGGAAATTGGCATTATGGGCCAGCAGAATCTTTTCGCCCTTTGTGATGCGGATGATGACAGCAGGGGCCATCCTGGGATACCAGTGATCACCGCAGGAAGGGCATTTCTGAACATGCTCGGTCTCTGACAATTCAGTCGCTGTGCCGCAGGAACCGCAGAACCGGTGAGTCCGTCTCCATTCCTGAAGCTGTTTGCCCCGGCTGACGGGATATTGATCCAGGGGATACAGGGCACGGTAACCGTCCCTGAAGCTCACCCACTCCATACCGGCGGGAAGGGGAACCTGTTCCTCGAAGGAGAGGCAAGTGCAGTCCTGTCCCGCAAGGAGACCCAGATAAAGAGAGAAATCTGCTTTTATGCCGGGAATCTCCTTCAGAAAGGGGCTGCCCTCGGTATCGACAGCCATATATCGTTCCTTTTCAGAAAACAGCAGCCATATTTTTTCCGATTCATTATTTTCTGGTATAAAGCGGGGTATAAATTCCAATTAGAAGCTCCATGAACTAAACTTGATAGAGTAAAGGATTCCACCGGGAGGAAGGACCATGACAGAGAACCTTTTTATAGGTTCAATCATACTAGAAAACCTCGAAAAGACCTATACCCGGTCTGAGCGGATAAAGATCGATAGTGACAGTAAAATCATTGTTCTCAGCGATTTTCATCTAGGCATCGGCAGGAGCCGTGATGAGTTCAGAAAGAATGCCCGCCTTGTCATGACCGTCCTGAAGGAGTGGTATCTACCTCAAGGCTATTCACTTATCTTGAATGGAGATATTGAAGAGCTTCACCGCCTGAAGCTTCCAAAGGTCAGTCGAACATGGGAGTCTCTGTACGAAATTTTTCTGGAATTCAAAAAGGGTCCCGGATTGTATAAGATACAGGGGAACCATGACAGCGGTCTGTCACTGATTCGGAAAAAAGGGAGGAGCGAGGCGGAGCTGGAAGTCAATTCCCGGATTCTGCCGTCTCTGATTCTGGAGTACAAAGAGAATGAAATGCTGGTCCTCCACGGTCACCAGGCTTCCTTGTACAACTCCCCCTTCCGGCACAGGATGAACAAGTTTTTTCTGCGCTACCTGGCCCATCCTCTCCACATCAACAACATCAAGCGGGACTTTCTCAGTGACAGGCCCCTCAAGGCGGAACAGAGGATCTTTGACTTCGCTCGAAGCAAGGGGATTATAGCCCTGGCAGGGCATACCCACAGGGCTCTTTTCGAAGGCCATTCGGAAGAGGAATATCTGAAGATCAGGATAGACAAGATGATCAGGGATTATATGAAACAGGAGGACCCCGATAAAAAAGAGCTGAAGGAGGCTATTTACAACACGGCCGGAATTCTTCAAAAAATGCTTGAAAATGAAGATTATAAAAGCAGGGGTAGCATTTATGATCCCCTCTCCCTGTCCTGTCTGTTTAATTCGGGAACGGTCATACATAAATTCGGGGCTACCGGCATCGAAATCAAAGGGGGCAAGATCTTTTTGACCGCCTGGTTTGACAAAACCAACCCTCAAAGCCGGGTGTTTCTCTACGATGAGAGCTCCTTTCCCTTGAAGGAACACCCCTGGATTCAGAATTACACCCTCAAATCGGACGATCTGGACTACATTTTTACCCGACTCAGCCTGTTAACGAACAAGAAATAAACAAACACCGGGAAAAGCATTGCAGAATCTAGTGATTTAATTTAATTATTAATACAGGATTTAAAATGAAAATATGCAAATAATTGATAATGATGCCTTTAAAACATCCATCGCAGAAGATCTGCGGGATCTACTGTCCATATCTTCAGGTCTCGGAGGGGTCAGTCCCGATGAGGTGAACCGTCCCATGCTTGGACGGCTATATCTCGAGTCTTCCCGTTGTGAAGAACTGCTGGATGCCTATGGGGCACAGCATAATACTCTCTGGAGTCCCCTGAGAAAAATCACGGCGGTGATCAAGGCCTTTTCCAAAGTGGGCTACAGCCTCCTTCATATAAAAAACGCAGCCCCTTCCTACAACCTTGTACAGCTCGATGAAAACTTCATGGAAGCTACCGACAATATGATCGGGTCTGTCTACCACATCCTGGAGAGGGCTTGTCAGGAAATATGCAAACTGAATCAAACTCTGGAGATCAATTCAGACATCAATCCAATGGACAACTACCGCTTTGGTGAAAATAATGTCAACGGACGGCTTTTAGCAGACAGAATACGGAAAGCCTCGGAATACCCCGGAAAAACGGCTGTCTATCTGGCCACCTCCTTTCTGAATCTGGCAGAAGAAAGTATCCTTCTGAAAATATATAAAAAATTAAATGATGATGAGTACAGTTCAGCCATCCCGGAAGAGGTTTCTGAAGAAAAACTGCGGCTTCTGGAAAATAAATTTCATAACCTCCAGTCTCTCTATGACACCTACCTCTCCGGTTCGGATGTGGCTCAGAAAGATCCCAGCCTACCCGTCCTGAGAGGCCATATTTCGGTGGTCTACCACCTCCTGGAATGCGCGACAAACCTGACTCACTACTACGAAAGGCATAGTTTATATTTTCATGAAGACACGATTCTGGATGCTCCGGTTCATGATAAAGAGCTGCTCATCCATCTGATGGAGTACTTTATCGCCTTCCCCGAACGGTATATTCTGGCCTCGCAAAAACTCTGTAAAGGAATCCTGAGGCATTATGCCGAAATGGGAGAGATCGAAGTTCCCATTCCCAACTACAGAGGATTCCATGTCAGACCGTCTACCCTTATTGCCAAGATTGTTGTTCATTACGGAAGCGATGTGATCATGATGCTGGGGAGCAATGAGTACAACGCATCCATGCCCCTGGAGCTCTTCAGAGCCAATGAAGAGATCAACCAGGTGAAACGAAAGAGTGTGTCCGAATGCCTGGTGAGTCATAAGCTCATCGCCCAGGACATCAATGCCCAGTACGACACCCCCCTGATGAAGAAAATCCTCAGGATCGTCTTTCTGGACCTTCTGGAAAAACAGAAGATCATGATCTACGACAATAATTTTTCTTTTGATGACCTGACGCCCCTGGATAAAGAGACATTGGGAGAATTTTCCAAGAGGGGAATTGCCCTGTATCTGGCTATGGGAAAAATTGATATTGTCAGCGACACGACGGTCACTTTCAAGGGAGACAAACGGGTCCTCCAGGACCTTGAGACCCTGGCCCATCACGGCTATGGGGAAGACAAATTCGGTAACAACATCGTCCTCCCCACGACTCTCTCCTACCTAAGGCGCTGAGTTAAACACAAGAGTCTCGCCCTCTTTCCGGCAATAAACAGTATCCCCTTCCTCAAAGTTCCCCTTCAGAAGTTCTATGGAAAGAGGATTCTGTATGAGGTTCTGCACGGCTCTTCTCAGAGGTCTGGCTCCATAAGCCGGGTCGAACCCCTGCTCCGCCAGCCAGTCCAGAGCCTCTTCAGAAATATCAAACTTCATCTTCTTCTCTGCCAGACGTTCGGTCAGCTGGGATGTAAGAAGACTGACAATCCCGCGGATGTGCTCTTTCTTCAGGCTGTTAAAGGTGATGATATCATCAATCCTGTTCAGGAATTCCGGTTTGAAGCTGCTCTTCAACAGGCCTTTCAGGAGGGCATCGGTTTCTTCACCGCTGCCTTTATCCAGAATGATGCTGGAGCCCAGATTGCTGGTCATGATGATGATGGTATTGCGGAAGTTCACGATTCGTCCCTGACTGTCGGTCAATCTTCCGTCATCCAGAATCTGGAGGAGAATATTGAATACATCGGGATGGGCCTTTTCAATCTCATCAAAAAGAACAACCGAATAGGGTCTTCTCCGGACGGCTTCTGTGAGCTGTCCGCCCTCTTCGTATCCCACATACCCGGGAGGAGCTCCCACCAGGCGGGAGACAGAGAATTTTTCCATATATTCGCTCATATCTATTCTTGTCAGGGCTTTTTCGTCGTTGAACAGAAAGTCTGCCAGGGTCTTGGCCAACTCGGTTTTTCCAACCCCTGTGGGTCCCAGGAAAATAAAGGAACCCAGAGGCCGGCCCAGATCGGACAGACCGCTCTTGTTCCGCCTTATGGCGTCAGAGACGGTCTTGACGGCTCGTTCCTGACCGATCACCCGTTTGGTCAGGGTCTCTTCCAGAATCAGGTATTTTTCTTTCTCCGAGGAGAGCATCTTGTCTACGGGTATTCCTGTCCAGGCTGAGACAACCCGGGCAATGTCCTCTTCCCTCACCTCTTCACGGAGCAGGCTCTTCTCTCCCTGAATCCGATGCAGCTCCAGGGAGGCGGCGGCCAGTTCGATCTGGACCTGAGGTAGAGTGCCATGCTTGATTTCGGCGGCTCCCGCTAAATTCCCATCTCTTTCAAACTGAGTTTCCTCCCGTTTCAGCTCATCCATCCGGGAGTTCAGGTCCCGGATTCCTGTGATGACATTCTTTTCATTCTGCCATTGCAGGTGGAGGGAGTCCCGGTCTGACTGGAGGTTCCCCAGGGTCTTGGAAATGACGGCCAGCCGTTCCTTTGAGGCCTCATCCGGCTCAGCCGCAAGGGACTGTCTTTCAATTTCCAGTTGAAGGATCTTCCGTTCCAGCCGGTCCAGTTCGACAGGCTGACTCTCGATCTCCATCTTGAGACGGCTGGCGGCTTCATCAATCAGGTCGATGGCCTTGTCCGGCAGGAAGCGGGATGTGATATAGCGGTCGGAAAGGACTGCGGCGGAGATCAGGGCTTCGTCACGGATACGGACACCGTGATGCACCTCGTAGCGTTCCTTGATGCCCCGGAGGATGGTTATGGAGTCTTCCACACTGGGTTCGGCCGTATAGACCTGCTGAAAACGGCGTTCAAAGGCGGGATCCTTTTCGATGTGTTTGCGGTATTCATCCAGGGTGGTGGCACCTATAGTCCGCAGTTCGCCCCGTGCCAGGGCCGGTTTGAGCAGGTTGGAGGCATCTGTAGATCCCTCGGCGGCTCCCGCCCCCATGATGGAGTGGAGCTCGTCAATAAAGAGGATGATCCGGCCGTCGGCATCGGTGATTTCCTTAATCACCGCCTTGAGACGCTCTTCGAACTCCCCCCTGAATTTGGCACCCGCCACGAGAGACCCCAGATCCAGAGCCAGGATCTGCTTGTCTTTCAGAGAATCGGGAACATCCCCCCGCACAATCCTCAGGGCCAGACCTTCGGCGATGGCTGTCTTGCCCACTCCGGGTTCACCGATCAGAACCGGATTGTTTTTAGTCCTTCTGGACAGGACCTGCATGACCCGCCGGATCTCCTCATCCCGTCCGATCACGGGATCGAGCTTATCTTTTCTCGCCAGGGCTGTCAGATCCCGGCAGTAACGGTCCAGGACCTGATACTGGCTCTCCGGATTATCATTTGTCACTCTCTGAGAGCCTCTCACCGAGACAAGGGCCTTGAGAATAACGTCTTTATTGACTCCGTAACCCTTGAGAAGGCTGTTTCCGATGCCCTGAGAGCCCACCAGGGCCAGCAGGAGGTGCTCAGTGGAGACGAACTCATCCTTAAGTCCCGAAGCCTCCTGTTCGGCTTTTATGAGTATTTTACGAAAGGCCGGAGAGGCGGTAGCCTCGAAGTTATCACCATAGGCTCTGGGCTTGGAGGAGAGAATCTTCACCAGCTCATCCTGAAGAGATTCCTTATGGATTCCCAAACGGTCCATCAGAGGGGGTATCACCCCATCGCTCTGATTCATCAATGAAAGGAGCAGGTGCTCTTCATCGATGATGCTGTGGTTATATTTTTCCGCCAGGCGGGCAGATTCTGCAATCGCTTCCTGAGCCTTTATAGTAAAGTTCTGTGCGGCCATAAATACCTCCGTATTTTCACATACCATTTCACTTGTCTGGTACTCATTTAAAATACTGCCCCCGGGGTGCCAGGTCAAACATGGATGAATCTTTTATTGAAAGGAGAGGAAAAAAATCGTACATTTGTTGTAATCCCCTGTCTGAGGGGCAAAAAGACAGGATTAAGAAGGAACAGGATATTTTTATGCAGCAGGAAATGTGTTTATTCAGAGGATTCACCAAAGAACAGGCAAGCCAGGCTCTGGCTCTTCTGTCACAGGAAGGCGGTGCATTCCATACAGCTTTTTCTCCCATGACCGACAGCATGGGCAATCTCAAGATGGAGGACCTCATTGCGGCTCTGTTTGAAGGAACACCCTTAGGCGGACAGGCTCTCACAGAAGGCCAGCGAGTCGTACTGATGGCGGTTTCTCAGAAAGAGAGAGCCGTGACGGTGATGAGAGCGATTAAGACTGTATCTGAAAATCCCCAGGACATCGTCTTTGCCATGGTAACCCAGACGGCCCTACAGTGGACCCTTCAGGAGTATATCGATCATGTCTCAGAGGAGCATGAGTATATGAAGACTCACAATCCCGCCGAAGATCCGGACATGAAAAAGGTCTGATTGATCATCTCCGATGCCTACTTCCAGTCAGGGATGATGATCTTCACAACCGAAATGCCGTCCATATCGGCGACGTAGACAGAAGAGCCATGGGGGGCTGCATCCACCGCGAAAAGATCCTCACAGACTGACACCTTCAGAGGTTGAAAATCTTCATCGATCCGGTACACCGAGATCCCCTTGAATCCTTCGGCCAGATAGAGAAGCTGACCTTCCAGCTGCATGCCTTCCGCCTCTGTTGTGGGGATGAACGCCAGAGGCCGGAGACTCTCGGGATTCCTCACATCCAACAGGGTAATCCCTTTGTTATGCAGGACATAGAGAATATTCTCTTTGATGAGAAGCTGCTTAATCCCCTGATACTCACTCAAACGTTCCAGTTCAAAAAACTGTCCGTTCAGCTTCTGTGCCACCACAAGACCATCTACTGCATCTCCTACAAAGAGAGTACTTCCATAAAACAGGGCATCCCGGGGATCCGAGGTATAAAAACGGGACTCGTAGGACAGGGAGTGAGCCCCCGCAGGGCTTTCCCGGGTTTCATCCATGAAGATGATCCCCTCCTCCGAGGAGATAACCACTACTTGTGAGCCATAGGGGAGAATCCGCCTGGCCCGTCCGGTCACCGGAACTTGAAGCATAGGCTTCTTTGAGGCATCGGAAAGGCGAAAGAGTTTCACTCCTCCCGGACCGTCGGCCACATACAGAATATCATCCTTGATCATGAAATCTTCTGCAAAATCAGTGGCAAAGTTTCTCAGGAGTGAGGCTTTATTCATCCCCTCGGGACTGTCTGCCTGATACACAGAGACTCCCCCCTGACGGTCGGCCACCCAGAGTCTCTTCCCGTCGGCCACCACACCATAGGCGCGGCCGGGGGTTGTCCAGTTCTGCTGCACAAAGGATTGTCCGAAAAGATAGGTTCTCACAACCTTCAGGCCGCTGATGTCCGCCAGGAGTGCGTAATCGTCGGCCATGGCGAGAGCCTTGACCTCCGAGCCCGAATAGGAGCCGAAATACCGGGGGTCAGAGGGCTGACTGATGTCTACAGCCTTCAGCCCTCCCCGGCCGTCGGCGATCATGGCATAGTCTTCCCACAGACGGATCATCCGGGCGTCGCCGCTGGGATAATGACTGAGCTCCTGCCACTCCCCGGTACCGATCTGTTCCATGATGACCATTCCCTGGTTCCCGCAGGCCAGATAGATCATCTCGTCCTGCACCAGAATGTCATAGACAGGATAGTCGTCGAAGGTGTTGATGATTTCGGGGCTGTAGGGGTTGGAGATATCCAGCAGGGACATTCCCCCATCTCCTGTGGCAGCATACAGAAAATTGCCCTTCAATTCCAGCTGGCTGATCTTCAAATCCCTGAGACTGCTCATCCTCTGGGGACTCTGCCTGTCGGTCACATCAAAGATCTGGAGGCCCAGATTTGAATCGGCCACAAAGACAAGATCATCCCTTCCTGCCACTGAGACGGCATTGGGGGTGATCCGGGACAAGATGAGGAAGGGCCTTGTGGGCTCTTCAATGTTCACAATCTGGAATCCCTGATCCCCCGAGGCCAGGTAGACATACTCTTCACCAATATACACATCCCTGACACCGGCCTGATCCAGAAATCCGATGCTTTCGGGTTTCTGGGGGATGGAAATGTCCATGATGTGAAAGCCGCCGTCTCCGGCCGCCACATAGGCATAGTCGCCCTGTACAGCGATTTTTTCAGGGATGATCTGCCTGTAATGGGAAGAGAGAGTGATTTTATCCGAGGGAGATTCCACACTGGCCGCAGGAACATCATAGCTGAGAGGTCCCGTAACGAGTGCGGGCTCTATCCGGTAGGTATAGTTGGTACCGAAGGTGGCGGTGGCATCGATGTATTCCTCACCCGGGACCTCTTCCACGAGGACAGAGAACACTTTTTCCGTATCGCTCCGTCTCCAGAGGCGGAAACGGTCTGCCCCGGGAATGGGTTTCCAGCTGAGCCTGACCTGCTCAAATCCGCCCTGAGCCGACAGGCCCAGGGTCCCCGGAGCCAGGGGTATAGCTTCTTGAACCTCAGACCAGAACCGGCCCTGTTCGGTCAGGATCTCCAGTTTGGCTCTGTACCGCTTGCCGTTAGCTGTACCGTCAATCACCAGGGGAGACTTGACCTTGTTAAACTGAACCGTCGGATGATCTTCCGGCTCCACTCCGGCCTGATCGGTCAGATAAATATTCTGTTCAATGGCGCCGGGAATATCTTCCCAGGAGAACACGAGCCTGCCGTCCTGGGGGGCTAGTGCAAAACTGGGAATATCCCCGGTACCCGGAAAGAGACTGATCACAAGGGTACCCCTGGATTCGTTCTCTCCCAGGGCTTCCAGCTGCAGCATCTGCTCACCCTTCCGGTCGGCCATATTGATGGCAATGAAAAATTCATTATTATTCAGGGGAATCCGTCCCGTCAGGACTTCATCTCCGGTAGACCGATCCTGAGGAACCATCCTGTAGCTGAGGGAACGAATTCCCTCCAGACCTGTAATGCCCCGGTAGGGGTCCACTAAAATACCCTTGAGGGACAACTGGGCCCCGTAGGATCTCTCCTTCTCCTCCCGCTCTGTGACAATCCGGGGAGGCTGGTTGCCGTCCTGGAGATCAATGGTCTGGCTGCTGATACGCCCGGCAAAGTCTTCTGATTCCAGAATCAGGACCTGAGGTCCCTCCAATCCGGATGTCACCAGATCCAGCTGAAAGCTGCCGTCTTCTTCCATGAAGACCGTGTTTTTCCAATCCCCCATGGCGGGAATCTTCCAGCTCAGGGAACGGATACGTCCTTCCTTGTCTTCCAGGCCTTCACCGGGGAGGCACTCCCCTTCCAGAAGCAGGGAGCTGCGGTAATAGTCCTGAGGCAGTGGACTTGTTAAAAGGATCTGAGGGCCCCCCTCGAGGAGAACAGGCTGCTCCGGAACAGGCTCCACAGCCTCAGCAACGACAGGCTTTTCGGCTTCTCGGGCCGGCTCGGCAATAAGGACAGGTTCTTTAATCGGAGCAGCAGCAATGACTGACGGCTCTTCTATCTTACTTTTTTCAGGCGCTGCGGCGGCAAGGACTACCGGTTCTTCCGGCTCTTCCGGTTCAGGCGGAGCGGCATCAATGACCACAGGTTCTTCCAGTACTTCTGGTTCTTCCGGTTCAGGAGGAGCAACGGCGATAAAAACCTGCTCTTCGACCTCTTCCTGCGGAACGGCAGCGACGATCACTGGTTCTTCCGGCGCCACAGGGGCAACACTCTCCGGCTCCTCCTGAATGATAGGCCTTTCGACCTTTTCCGGTGGAACAACGGCAAAGACCGCTGGTTCTTCAAGCTGTTCATTTCCCGGGATTACTTCAGGTTCAACCACGGTGATAACAACAGGCTGCTCAGCCTCTTCCGGGGGAACCACCGCGATAATCCTTGTATTTTCCTGTTTTATTTCTTCCGGCGGAACGGCAGCGATGATCACTGGTTCTTCCTGCAGCACAGGGGCAACACTCACCGGCGCCTCCAGAATGATCGGTCTTTCGACCTCTTCCGGGGGAACAACGGCAGTAATCCTGGGCTCTTCGGGCTTCACTTCTTCAGGCGGAACAACGGCAATAAGAACCGGTTCTTCCACTTCCGGAACAACTGGTTCTTTGCCCTGAGGGTCAATACTTTCTTCATATGACCTTGTAACGAAGTTCTTCCAGTCATCCGGCAGGATGGCCAATTGACCTATCTCAAGAGTATTAACTTCCTCTCTTTCCGGCGTCAAAGGGGGCTCTACTGCGGTCGGAGCAACGGCAATCACAGACGGTTCTTCAACAACCAGAACAGGCTCATCAAATTCGGGGATAACAGATTCCTTGCCCGGGGAGTCAATACTTTCAGATGACCTTAGAACGAAGTGCTTCCAGTCATCCGGCAGAGTGGCATTTTGACCTATCT
>NZ_JAQIBL010000059.1 GCF_027859075.1 Oceanispirochaeta sp.
GGCCCTCTCGGGGGCCTTGATTCCCGAGAGGTTTTCAAGTCCCTGAGCAAAGAGGTATTCGTTGAAATCCGGTTCGGGAACACAGATCCGGCAGACAATGGGAAAACTCTGAATAAAGGTTCTCCGTTCGATGAGCTTTTCGAAGCCCCGGTGTAGATAGCCCACATGGGTCTTGCACTCGTAGACTTCGTCCCCCGCAACAGTCAGTTCCAGGGACATATTCCCTGTGATGCCCGGATGCTGGGGCCCCTGCCAGATTTTCATGTATTTCCCCGAGGACATGTCCAATTCGGCTTTGCCGTCTTTGACCTCGGGATATTGATTTTCATTGGCATAGATGGTCATAGTTCAGACCTCCCGGGGTAGAGTTCTTTCCGCATTGTGTCTGCAGGATCATTGGTGGATCGTCCGGGACGGGCGAAGAATGTCTCTTCTGAATACTTTTTGGTATCAAACTCCCGGCGCATGGGTGGAATTTCTTTCCAGACCTCAAGATAGAAAGCTTCTGTCAATCTGGGACTTCCGGGTAAATTAATTCCGTACATTTCAAAGAGTTCCCTCTGATAGGTGGCCATCTGAGACCAGAGATGATGGAGGTCATCCATCTCCGGTTTTTCCCGTTCGATCTCAACAAGGACTCCCATATCCATATTAGTGTCATGGTTGTGCAGCAGGTAGTGAAGAACCATATGATTCCGCTCGGGCCAGTCGACACAGGTCACCATGATCAGATGTTTGAAACCTTCCATATCCTTCAGCCATGTGATCAGTTGACCGGCCTGGTTTTTATGCAGGGTCAGGAAGATCTGGCTTTCCGACTTTTTATCCGTCTTTTCGACGGGAAAGCGCTCGTTCAGGCGCGTCATCAATTCTGTCATTTTATGTATTAACCTCCTACCAAGGCTGATTTACAGCCTTGGTGATTTTTCTGTTTAGGCCTAAGGGTCTACCAAGACTCATTTAGAGTCTTGGTGATTTTTCAAAATAGGCCGAAGGGCCTACCAAGGCTGGTTTAGAGTCTTGGCATTTTTTCTGTTTTGGCCTAAGGGCCTTCAATATGGGCCTAGGGTCTGACGATGCTTGTATACACTACCAAGGCTGGTTTACAGCCTTGGTGTTTTTTCTGCATAGGCCTAAGGGGGTTACCAGTTGTAATCCGGCATATCCCATTCGGTGATGATTTTTTTCTGATTGGCCTTATACCAGTCCAGATTCTCAATGTACTTGTTGGTATTTTCAGTATCTCCTGCCAGGATCTGCTTCTTCAGCTCCTTAATTCCTGCCAGAAGAGCCTCAGGACGGGGCATACAGCCCGCGATATACTGGTCGACCGGAATATAATGATCCAGGCGGTTGATGGTGTTATAGCTGTCCCAGTACATGCCGCCATTGATCGTACAGCTTCCCAGACCCAGGACAAACTTTGGTCCCTGCATCTGTTCGTAAGAGCGCACGACCCTCTTGATGGTCTTAGTGGAGGCATACCCACCGATGACAAAGACACAGGACTGGCGGGGTGTCGGCCGGGCCTGTACTCCAAAACGGTACATGTCAAAACGGGCGGTCATCAGAGGGCGGAGCTCGATGGCACCGCAGCCTGTACCAAAACCCAGTATCCAGAGTGAATTGGCTCTGGCCCAGTTGAGAAAGTTTTCCCAGATTCCCCTGTAAGGAGCCACTGTCTGGGGTGCGGCATCACAGAAAAGAGGTTGATCCTCCTTGCTGAGACCGGCATTGGGCATTTTCAGCTGACGATCCAGATCTTCTCTGGTCGTCAGGTCGTCTGTTGTTTTATCCATAGATACTCCTATGTTCTATCAACGCTGTTCCACAGCCTTGATGTTTTTTTCGCTCAGGGCCGAAGGGCCAAGGTTAAATGTATTGAATCAGGACCGCTGCCAGTCCGATGATGGTCGGAACAAAAAGGAAGAAGCGGATAGCCTGTTCGATACGGAATCGGGGGAAGGAAACGCCCACGAATACATTGATAAAATAAAGGATGAAGGTCTTAATAACCAATTCAAATATGTTATTGGCTCCCCCATAAAACAGGTTCACAAAAAGAACCAGCTTGGCACCGTTGAAGATGGCTCGGTTGGTTTGGAGCATCCCCAGCATACTGCTCTGATACTCTGTGGGCGGTCCGATCGGGATTTCCTGGGGAGCAATCACCACAGAAAATGGATTGTGCATAGACATTCCCACGAAGGCGAAGAGTCCCGCAATGGTGGCCAGAGGGTTGGTGAAGGCACTCCAATTGAGGATTCCCCCCTGTTGAGCCATGGCTATTTCTGTAATGGACAAGGTTCCGTATTGGCTGGCCAGGGCAATCACGGCCAGGGTAAAAGGAACTTCAAAAGCCGTCATCTGTGCCAGACCGCGGCTCACACCGACAGGACTGTAGGGATGCCCGCTCTGTCCGGCACCCAGGGCCATTCCCAGCTGTCCGAAGAAGATAAAATACAAGACCAGGATCACATCTCCGGAAAAGGAAAAATTGGCGAACACAACAGATCCCAGAATTCCGGGGATGAAAAGGTAGGTTCCCAATCCGCCGGCCAGGCGGAAGACTGGTCCCAGGTAAAACATCACACCGTGAGAGATAGACCATCTCTTGGCGTTGTTTTTGACAATATCAATGTAGGGCTGCCAGACTGGCTGACCGATCCGCCCCTGAACTCTGGCCGTGATCCGGGCCATGGACCCCATCAGCAGGAGCCCATAGTTTGTAATCACGAAGAGAGAAATCAGGGTGTAGAAGCCCTTTAACAGAATCTTTTCAATCATAGCAGACCTCTCATTACAAAATAGGACAGAGTCAGAAAGAGAATGATATGAATCATATATGTCTGACCGTTCCCCGTGTAAATACGGCGGAAGGAGGAGGACAGATTCATTGTCAAACTGGCCACTCCCTTCCAGGCCGTTTCAATGGTTGGTCCCGCCAGGAAGCCGAGGGCTTTTCTGTAGGGAGCAAAGAAGTTATAGGCATAGTGTGTTGTTTCGGGACGGTCCGGCCGCTCTGCTGCAAATACAATATTGAACTGTTTTACTTTCTGGGGCTTATTCATGACGATGAACAGCCACAGCAAGGGAGCCGCAAAGACGCCCATGGTCACATACATGACCCAGCTGCCGTTCCAGTATCCGATGGTATTGGTGATTGTCCCATTGGCATCAAAGGCCATATTCTGGGGGAACCAGGCGGCAGTGATCTTTGCCATGGGTTCCACAAAAAGATGGGGAAATGTCGAGAAAACCATTAAAAGGGCCATCAGGGCAAACTGGGGAATAATCAGCCAGACTGAGGCTTCTTTTATTTCCCGATGCTCCGCCTTGATCTGTCCCAGGAAGATCGTATGGATCAGACGGAACAGATAGAGAAAGGCGATGGTGCTGGCAAAGAAGGCCATTCCCGCCTCCAGGTATTTCCCGGATTCGATTAATGCAGTATAGAGCATCCATTTTCCGCCGAATCCTGAGAGAGGAGGAACGCCTGATACGGCGATAATCCCCATGAGAACCGTCAGAAAGCTGATAGGCATTCGGCTGATCAGGCCTCCCATCTGGTACATCATTCTTGTCCCGGTCCTGGACACGACTCCTGCAATGGCTAGAAACAGCATGGCCTTGAAGATGGTGTGGTTAAAAGTCAGATACAGAACAGTCGTCCAACCTGCATGATTCATGAGAGAAAATGCGAGGATGATGTAGCCCAGCTGACTCATGGAAGACCAGGCCAGAGTGTATTTTATATCTTCCTGAAAGGTGGCAATAAGAGCCGCAATCACGGCGGTAAAGGCCCCGATCCATCCGATGACAGAGGAGGAGATTCCCACCTGTGCCACAGGAAAGTACTTGACCGCAAAGAAGAGCAGTCCAAAGATACCCACCTTACTGAGGATGGAGGACAGGAATCCGGAAACATCATCTTCCGATTCGGCGTACCCATCAGGCAGCCAGAGATGAACCCCCAGAGCACCGGTTTTAACCAGCATGGCCAGGGCGATCAGAACCCAGGCGATGGCCGCCACAGGGGATCCCGGAACCATGAGAAAGAGTCCCGCCATCAGCAGATAGGCTCCCCCCATGGAAAACATAATGTAAAGGAGGGAGGCTTTTTCAGAATCCTTTCCTCTGAGTATCAGAAGCCAGGAAGAAAGAGCCATCAATTCCCAGGCTGTAAAAAAGGCCAGATTGCTGTTCGCCATGGTTAAGGCAGCCAGAGAAAGGATGCTCATGACCAGCAGAGGATAATGCCCCCGTCGTTGTTCTTTTACATAAAGACCGGCGAATAGATAAACCAGACCTCCGGTGATAAAGAGAGCAAAGAAGAACAGATTCAATCCTGTCAAACCTGAATAGAAGGTCCAGCCGAAATACCCGACGACTCCCATACTGATAAGGGATTTAAGTCTTGACGGCAGGAATTCGAGGATAAACAGTGCCAATGCTCCACCCAGAACCAGAAGGAGGGAAAGTTCCAGTCCTCCCAGAGCTCTTCCGGCGAATATACCGGCAAACAGAAGGAGTCCGGCGGGGATAATTCCGTCATTACAGGGCATATCCACCTGCTCGAAAACCACTTCTGAAGGACGGACAGAAAGGATAAACCAGCGAAAGAGGTAGATCACTTCAAAGAGGGACCCCACCAGAACAAGGACCGTCCAGAGGATCTGACCGGTTCCCATAAGGAGTCTCATCAGTTCCCATTTGGCCCAGAATCCGGGAAATGGAGGCAGACCGGCCATAGCCAGGACAAGGATGCCCATGACGGTGGCAGGAAGTGTTCCTATCATCCGGCCTCTCCAGCCTTCCCGGTCGGAGGCATTGATGCGTCCGGCAATCCAGAAGAGGCCCGCCTTGGCCAGGAGATGATTGATGAAGATACCACCAGCGATGATTATGAAGCTCAGGGGCTGAACGCCCATCAGAAACATCATTCCCAGGGCGCCGGTTAAAAGACCGATCTGTGCGGTAGATGAGAAACCCAGCATCCGGGGAATGTCATCCTGTTTAAGCCCGATCAGGTTGGCAAAGAAGAAGGTCAGGAATCCTATGCCTGAGAGTACTTTGAGCAGAGGCATGGGCATAAGGGGCATGATCTTCATCAAGGCAAAGATCATGGCACCCGCATTGGCTGAGGCGATGACCCCGGCAATTCCTTCAGGGGCAGCCTGATAGACATCCAGAGCCCATCCGTTGGCCGGAAAAGGCTTAAGTTCGATGAGTAGAGCGGCGGTCAAAAAGAAAAGTGCCGACAATCCGACTCCCGAGGAGAAAACACTCTGCACCACCCGGGGATCACGCAGGATCCAGTCCAGGGACAGGGTTCCTGTGAGTCTATAGATATAAACCGCACCCAGCAGGAAGAAAATGGAAGACAAACCGCCGGCCATCAGGTATTTGAAACCAGCTTCCAGGGATCGTTTATCCCCTTTCAGGGCAATCAGTCCATAGGTGGCTATGGAAGTGATTTCCAAAAAAACAAAAAGATTGAAAAGGTCACGGGTCATGATGATGCCGCTCACACCCAGAGCCAGGGCCAGATAGGCCATCATGCCGCCGGGGCCGTCTTTTTTCCAGGAACTGTTGAGATGTACAGCTCCCAGAAGGGCGGCGATGAGAACAGAAAGAACGGCAAAACTCTCTTCCACACCCATCCTGAGGTTAATGGAGACAGGAGGCTTAAACCCCGCTGTAAAGAGATCCGGAGAGGCCCCGTTCAAGGCGGCAATAAATGAAGAACCGGCGATAAAAGCCATAAAGGCCAGGGCCAGAAGGAACACCCACCGGCTCAGAGTTCTGCTGATCTTATCTAAAAGAGGCAGCAGAAAAGCTGTGCCCAGGGCTGTGATGATAAGATAGATGGGGCTTACCATTTTAACTCCTTTATATCCTGAACCTGAGAGGTTCCGGTCGCCTTATAGAGGCGTACGGCATAGCTGAGCATCAACGCGGTGACAGCCAGTCCGATAACGATGGCGGTGAGGACAAGAGCCGAAGGGATAGGATCAACCATGGTCAACACGGGATCTCCTGTCGCCGAGGCATCGATGATAGGGGCAGTCCTGCCTTGGATGTATCCCAGAGAGACAATCACAAGGTGAATCCCTGTATCCATGATGGAAAAACCGATGACCATCTTGATAATGCTTTTGCGGGTCAGGATTCCCCAGAGTCCGACAATAAGCAGAGCAAAACCGACAAGCGTTGCTATCAGATTAAGACTCATACTGGTTCCCTCCCTTTCATATTTTCGAGGATGGCCGAGAGCTCGGTACCGACCTTCAGTCCCACCAGAACATAGATCAGAGGAATGGCACCGGCACTAAAGAGCCTTCCGAACTCGCCCAGAGGGAGAATCCGGTTATCCAGAAATCCACCGGCCAGAAACAATCCGGCCGCTCCGATACCCACATACGCGGCACCCGACAGGGATTCAAGGAGGTTCATCACTGTGTGATTCACTTTCTTGACTCTCTGAGACAGGAGGAGCAGGAGGAAACCCGTGGCGATAACAACACCGCCCTGGAAACCGCCCCCCGGGGTCAGATGACCATGAATAAAAATATAAGCTCCGAAGAGCAGAAGAATAGGGTACAGCAGGGAGGCTCCTGTACTGAGGATTTCCGAAGCGGGATGGATTTTATCTTCCCTGGCCCCCATTTTCCCCAGAAGCAGGCCTACACCAGTGGTAGCAAAAAACAGAACAGCGACTTCTCCCAGAGTATCCAGGCCGCGGTAGGTCACAATGATGGAAGTGACCAGATTGGCAGCACCCAGTTCTTCGGGTCCCTTCTCCAGATAATAGGCAGCCGTTTCTGTCAGCTCTTCACTCACCGGCATGGTGACAAAAGGCAGCAGTACAAGGGCAGTCAGTATAAGAGCGATAAAGGCGATCCATCGACTAATCACGTGGTTCCTCCTTCTTTCCTCTCATACGGCTCAGGGCGTATAGAAAGACCACCGTGGTCAATCCCGAACCGATGGCCGCTTCTGTCATAGCCACATCTGGAGCGGCCAGAATGAGGTACATCAGAGATGCGATCAGACTGACAGAGCCGCTGGCAATGATGGCGGCGGTCAGATTTTTCATATAAACAGCCAGAAGTGCTCCGGCAATCATCATGACTCCCAGAACAATCATTAAAACAGTAATCATGAAGGTTCCTCCCCGGATTCTTCGACCGATTCCCTTTGATCATCTCCCAATTGGTCACAAACGGCCTTTTCTCCCAGTGAGATACCGTATTTATGAGCCGCCCGTGCCAGAGCATGGGAGGAGAGAGGATTTGAAAACAGAATAAATATCATAAGCAGCACCATTTTTCCTGACCATTCCGGCCGGGCCATGGCGATACCGGCCATGAATAGCAGACTTCCCAATGTTGTGGCTTTGGTTCCGGTCTGCATTCTGTTAAAGGCATCGGGCATCCGGATGATACCGATAGACGCGAGGAGTAAAAACAGACTCCCCAGCAGGGCGAAAATTCCGCCGATCAATTCCAGCATCAGAGCCCCCTTTCCAGGTAACGGGCCAGAGCGACCACACCGGTAAAACTGATGAGCCCGTAGACAAGAGCGACATCAATATAGATTCCCCGGCCGGACCAGAAGGCCAGCCAGACAATGACAGACAGGGAAATGATGGTCATGCCGTCCAGAGCCACAGTGCGGCTCACCGGATCGGGGCCGATCAGCATTCTGATAAAGGTAATGACCAGGGCAAGCAGGGTAATAGCGATTGCCGCCTGGAATAATATATCAGCCACAGATCACCTCCAGATATCGTTCAAAACCAGATACAATTTTTTTTGTTTTTTCTTCACAGTCCCCTTCTTCCACGGCAATCCAGTGAATGTAGAAGTCTTCACCCTTTGTATCCACCGTAATGGTACCGGGTGTGAGGGTGATGGAATTGGCCAGCATCAACCGTCCCAGAGGTGTTTTCAGTCTGGTTTTCACCTGGACGATACCAGGGTTGATAGGCATCTGGGGATGGAGAACCCTGAAAGCCACATCCAGATTGGATTTGATCAGGGCACCCAGAAAATAAAAGAAAAAAGTAATCATTGCGAGAATGGCTTTGGGATTCCATTTCAGATCACCCAGCAGATCTCCCCCGGGGAGAGGCATCAGGACAATGAGCACTATTAAGACAGCGCCGGCTATTCCTTCCTGAATATCAAAGGGATAGGTCAGTAGAAACCAGACAGCACCCAGAAGCAGGATCAACATAATCCTGGCCTTGAAGGTTTTCATAGACTCTCCTTATACTCTACCAAAGCCATAACATGGCTTCGGTGATTATTAGCTTAGGCCTAAGGGCCTAAAAAATAAAAATGAAGGGCTCCTGTTATTAAAAAAGCACTTCATTAGAAAAAGCAGATATTTAACTAAACATATATGCGTTTTTTTATATCTATAAAATATTATACAATAAGGAATGTAT
>NZ_JAQIBL010000060.1 GCF_027859075.1 Oceanispirochaeta sp.
GTCAAACTCGATCCGTTTTTCCAGACTGGTATTCCCTCTCCAACCATTGATCTGAGCCCAGCCTGTAATGCCGGCTCTCATCTTGTGACGGAGCATATACCCTGCAATCTCATCCTTGAATCCTTCGATCAGCTCCGGGCGTTCGGGACGTGGACCTACCAGACTCATATCCCCCTTGAGTACATTCCATAACTGAGGGAATTCATCAAGGCTTGTTTTTCTTATAAACGTTCCAAACCAGGTACGGCGGGGATCATTTTCCACGGTCCAGGTAAATCCCTCTTCCTTGTCTGCATTCTGCCGCATGGAACGGAATTTCCACATTTTAAAAACCCTGCCTTTTACGGTCATCCGCTCCTGTCCATAAAAAATTGGCCCCGGGGAGGTCAGCTTCACGAAAAGACTGACAACTATAAGCATGGGTGAGAGCAGCAGTATCCCGAATAAAGAGCCGCCGATATCGATCAGCCTCTTGCTTATCAGGCTGAAATGGTTTTCAGAAGGGTTGTTGATATACAGGAGGGGGACTCCCAGAAAATCCTCAATGGTTGTACCGATAAGGGCGTAGTTTACCTGGGGTATCAGGATGATCGGTGTCACCTGATTGTAATGTGTCTTGATATACTTGTCCTGTTTTCCCTGTTTCTGACCGGAGTAACCTATGATAATACTCTGTGGATTCAGTTTTTTAACGAAATCATCAATCTTTTCTTATGTACAGGAAGGAAGCCCCTGTTCCTCTGCCCTACCTTCTGAGTCTGCCCAGCAGCAAATATGCATCCCCATATGAGGATTGCTCAGGACTTTCTCAATAAACCGGTCAATGTGGGTACCCTGGCCGATTATAAAAAGGTTATTGGACAGTTCTCCCTTGATCATCTTCATCATGATATGGTTCCGGAAGACGACTCTGTTCAGTATCAGGAAGATCTGACAGATGAAAAAGAAGAGAACCATTGTCAGCCGGGAGAGTCTGTTTGCCTGCAGGTTATATCCCGCCAGGATGAAGAATATCTGTATTTTTATATTCAGCATCAGGAGTCTGGAAAACTCCCTGTGCCAGGCATGCAGTATCTGCCGTGTATGGTAGTGCTCCCGGAAAAGAAAATAGGCCGCCACAATCACAGGGATCGGAATCAGTTTCATGAATTTGATAAAGGAAGAACTATCAGATTCCAAAATCATAAAACGGATATAAGTAGCCATAAGCCAGGAGAGAGCAACCAGAAGGAGGTCAAATAGATAATGGAAGAAAAGAAAGGTCTTTGATTGTTCGTTTAGCATAAAAATTCCTGTTTCTTTATATAACAAAAATACCATAATATTCTGTCATGGCATCTTGGAGAAGCTCATTCAGTATAAAGTATGTGCGTTTTGTTGAACAGGATAATATAAGGGTTGATCAAAATCTGACAGGAGAAGCAATTTAGGGTTAAAATAGTGTTAAGGAGATTGCCATGTGTTTCAGTGTAGCCCTCACCCGGGAGACAATTGAGAATGATCCCCGATTCAGTCATCTACTGGATGATTTATACTATAATTCCGGATTCAGAATCTCCGGTTTCAGTTTCCCCGGACTTCCCATTCTCAGGGACGGAGTGAATCAAAAAGCCATAGTCGCCCAATGGGGGCTGGTTCCCTCCTGGGTCAGAGACCCGGAGAAGGCAAAGCGTATCCGTTCTGGTACCTTGAATGCCCGTTGGGAGACTGTGGGGGAGAAGCCTTCATTCCGTGACAGCTGGCCTGGGAAGCGCTGCCTCCTTCCGGTGGAGGGTTTTTTTGAACCCCACCTGGAGGAGGGGATAAAGTCCACCTGGTATATCCGCAGAAAGGATGGCGGTCTTCTTTATCTGGGAGGGATCTATCAGGAAAATCATATTCTGAACAGTCCATATCCGACGCTGACCTTTTCCATCCTCACTCTGGGAGCATGGGATCTCCTGGCAGAAGTGCATAATGAAAAGCTGCGGATGCCTCTTCTCCTGGGGGGTGAACGGGCCGAGAAGTGGCTGGCCCCTGAGGGATCATCTCCCGATCCTGCCGATCCTTCCTGGTGTCTGAACCAGGATCTTCTGGAAGCGTCTGAGTTTGCCCCCCCGGAACAATCCGGGTCCTGGTCCCAGGGCTCCCTCTTCCAGGGATCTTGATCCCTTTAAATCCGGCATCATGTTGATTGATGTATTCAGGTTGGGTATAATTCAATTGATCAATCAGTCAAAATTCGAGTAAATCTGTTTTTGATGTACAACTATGGTTCCCGGGAACATCCCGTATGTGAGGTAATGTGAAGACCTGTTTTAGAAATGACGCTCGTCAGAAAGTCTGCGGTACTGCCCGCTTTGCAGATGATTACTCCTTTCCCCGCATGGTCCATTCCGTTCCTGTGTACAGCGATTATGTTCACGCCCGGATCACGGCAATTCTGGTGGAAGAGGCCGAGAGGATGCCCGGAGTTCTGGCTGTACAGACCTGGAAGGATGTGCCCGGTGCCCTGACTGCCGGTCAGATCGATCAGGATTTCCCCATCCTCGTCAAAGACCGGATTCGATTTAACGGAGATGTGGTCGCCATCATCACAGCCGAAACCAGAGCCGAGGCACTGGCAGCAGTGGAGAAAGTCCAGGTGAAGGCCAAGGTTCTTCCCATCCTGGTGGATACGGAAGAGGCCATCAAAAGCGCAGCCATTGTCATTCCCGAAGGACGGGCAGGCAATGTTGTGAATCATCATAAGGTCCGCAAAGGCAATCCGGAAAAGATGATGGCCGAGTCTGACATTATCATTGAAGAATTTTTTACAACACCCCTGGTGGAACATGCCTACCTGGAACCGGAGTGCGGAATCTGCATTCCCCGGGATGATGGTGTCCTCGAAATATATGGAAGCATACAGCACCCCTTCAGCACACGGCGTTTTGTCTGTGCCTATCTGGGTCGTCCCCTGGCATCGGTGATCGTTTATGCTCATGCCGTGGGTGGCAGTTTCGGCGGGAAAGATGATACGGCTTCTATTGTGTGTGCCCGGGCGGCATTGGCCGCTGTCAAACTGAAAAGACCAGTTAAGATGCTCTACGACAGAGCCTGGTCCATGAAAGAGAGTTACAAGAGGAATCCTTATAAAATGTGGTACAAGGCGGGGTTCTCTTCCGAGGGAAAACTGAAAGCCGTCATCAGCAGGACTCTCGCCGATTCCGGTGCCTATACCTCCACCACTCCCTGGTCTACCTGGCGCTCGGCCGCACAGAATGTGGGGCCTTATGAATTGGCGGATATCCATGCAGATGTTTACGGGGTAGCTACAAACAACATATTCTCCGGAGCATTCCGGGGGTTCGGATCTCCTCAGACCAATTTTGCCTTTGAGCAGGTTATTGATATGGCGGCGGACAGGCTGGGAATGGACCCTCTGGAAATCAGGAAACTCAATGCGGTCCGCCAGAACAGCGAGACCATCACCGGCCAGGTATTAGATGATCATTCTGTGAGTCTCATTGAAGTGATGGAAAAGACAGCCTCATCCATCGGCTTTAAGGAAAAGAGAAAGCTTTGCTCCCGGGGCGAGGGAGACAAGTGGTACGGTATCGGCATGGCTGCCTCCTACAGAGGCTGCAGTCTGGGGGCGGAAGGCATGGATTTCTGCTGTGCATCGGTGAATGTCCAGTTTGACGGCTCCATCCTGATTGATGTCTCTGTTTTTGAAAACGGTCAGGGGGCGCCCAGTGCCATGATTATTCTCGCCTCAGAGATTCTGGGTGTTCCCTTGGAGGACATCCACTATCAGGGCTCCTCTACGGCCTCCATTCCCGATGGAGGCACCACTGTCGCCTCCCGGGGTACCATGATGGGCGGCGGAGCCCTGAAGGATGCTCTGGACAGACTGAAATCGATACTCCGAAAGTCACTTCTCCCGGACCTTGCCGAGAAAGAAGAAGAAATTCAATTCCGTGATAACCGTATTTTTGGAACTAAGGGCCGGTCTATCAGCTGGAATGAAGCCGGGAAAAAAATGTATCTGGCCAGGGTCTATCCCTATGCCTTCGGCAGCTTTCAGGCTCCCAAGGTCTCCTGGAATGAAGAAAATGGCCAGGGTGACGCTTATTTTTCCTATGTCTACAGCTCTCAGGCCGTTGAAGTTGAGGTAGATCCTGAGAAAGGGAGCTGGCGAATATTGAATATTGTGGCCTCCCATGATATTGGAAAAGCCGTCAATCCTCCCATGGTTAAGGGGCAGATCTATGGAGGCATCGTTCAGGGCCTGGGGATGGCATTGACCGAAGACTTTCTGACCGATGATGAAGGCCGGGCTGTCTCATTAAACTATTCAAAATACAAGATCCCCCGGATGACAGACATACCCGAGATGGAGGCTCATATCATCGAAAATCATGATCCCCTGTCTCCCACGGGAACCAAGGGGATTGGAGAACCAGCCCTGGAAATCATAGCTCCTGCCATTGCCAATGCACTGGCCGCGGCAACGGGAAGACGTTTTACTTTCCTCCCCCTGAATCTTGATTCCCTGAAAAAAGAAACCCCGATCAAGGAGCCATTAAAAAAATGAGCCGCATTACTGTGAATGGTATAGAACATGAAATCGGTTCCGGGATGGAGGACCAGACCCTCCTCACATACCTGAGGGAAGAACTGGACCTGACGGGAACCAAAAACGGCTGCAGCGAAGGGACCTGTGGAGCCTGCACTGTCCTGGTGAACTATAAGGCTGTCCGAGCCTGCCGGTTTAAAATGTCAAAGGCTCATGATGCTGAGGTTCTGACCATCGAGGGTCTCATCCGCGAGGACGGCAGTCTGCACCCCCTCCAGCAGGCTTTTATCGATGCCGGGGCGGTTCAGTGCGGTTTCTGCACCCCCGGGATGATAATGCAGGCCATGGATCTGCTTCATAAAAATCCTGAACCCGACCGTGAGAGCATCCGAAAGGCCATGCGGGGGAATCTTTGCCGCTGCACCGGGTATCAGACCATCATCGATGCTGTGGAGCTGGCATCCAAACGGATGATGACCCCTCATCTTCCCTATGGCGGTTCCTGAGGATCAACCCAGGATCAGACAGTCTCTGACAGGGATGGTCCACCGGACTTCCTCCCTATCCTGAAATTCTATTGTGGCTTTTGTTTTGATTTTGATCAGATGAGGACCGCAATTCACTTCCATATATTGAAAGTCTCCTCCAAACTCCCTGTAAACCACATCTCCCCTGCAGCAAAGGTCATCCTCGTTCTGTGAGTCGCCCTGAAGGAGAACCCGGCAGTCTTCAGGACGGAAAAACAGACTGGCTTCCCCTAGGTTTTCTGTTGTACAGGAGATTTTTGCGAGATTGATTTCTCCCAGAATACTGCTGCCCTCAGAGAGAGGGATGATGTTGGCCGATCCGAAAAACTCTCCTGCAAACACATTCGCCGGCGCCCTGTAAATTTCCCGGGGAGTCCCTATCTGGCTCACTTGCCCCTCATTCATCAGCACGACAAGGTCGGAAAGGGCCATGGCTTCTTCCTGATCGTGAGTCACATACAGGGTGGTTATCCCTGTTTTGATCTGAATCTCCCGGATCTGTCGTCTCAATATTTTCCTGAGTCTGGCATCCAGCGCACTCAGGGGTTCATCCAGAAGGAGGAGGTCCGGTTCTGTTGCCAGGGCTCTTGCCAGAGCCACACGCTGTTTTTCCCCCCCCGACAGTTCTTCGATGGTTCTCCTGCCGAATCCTGACAGTTCTACCAGCTCCAGAAGCTCATTGCTGCGCCTCCTGGCGTCCTCTCCCTTGAGATTCATGCCGTAACAGATATTCTTCTCCACATTCATATGGGGAAACAGGGCGTAATCCTGGAAGACCATGCCCACCCTCCTGAAGCGGGGGTCCATTTCCGTGATATTCCGGTCCCCCAGAAGGACTGTTCCCTGATCCAGAGGGTACAGCCCGGCAATGGACTTGAGGAGGGATGTTTTCCCGCAGCCGCTGGGCCCCAGAAGAGTGATCAATTTTCCCGAAGGCAAGTCCAGGCTGCAGTTGAGGTGGAACTCTCCCAGGGTGAGGTCTACATTATTCAGGGTCAGGTTCATATCATGTCTCCCAGCCTTCAAAGGCATCGATGAGGATAAAGGCGGCCGTACAGATCAGAATCAGAATGGTTCCCAGGGCACAGGCGCTGTAGAATTTATAGGTTCCGATCAGCTTCAGGATGGCAATGGGAATCGTGGGTATTCCTGCGTCTGAGAGGATCAGGGTCGCGTTGATTTCTCCCAGGGAAATGGCCAGAGCAAAGGCTCCTCCAGTGATCAGGCCGGGTCGTATCAGAGGCAGTTCTATGGTGATGAACTGCCGGATTCCCCCGGCTCCCATCAGCCGGGAGGCGTCGAGGAGGCTCTGTCTGATCCTTTTCATGGCGGGAGTGAGGCTTCGGAGGACGAAGGGCAGGGCAATCACCGTATGGGCCAGAATGATGGAGACAACAGGGGAGATCATTTCCAGTCTTCCCCCCCTGCGGAGCCAGAGGTATCCCATCCCCAGGACAACCGAAGAGACCCCCATGGGCATCATGATGAGTGATTCAATCATCCCCGAAAAGCGGAATCGGTACCGGGAGAGAATCCAGGATGTATAGGCTCCGATGGTCAGGGTTAAGACCAGTGTGGAAATGGCCAAAATCAGGCTGTTCCTGATGGAAGAGGCAAGAAGCAGGGCACTGGCGCCCCGGGCGGAACCGGGGGGTTGGAGCATCTCCCTGTACCAGCGGAGAGAGAGTCCGGGGGGGCTGGTCCTGGTGGTCTGCACCAGCAGGGACTGGACCATGACTGTCAGAATCGGACCAAAGATTATAAAAAGGACGACTACAAAATAGGCGGCACAGAGGATTCTGGTCGTCAGGGATGCATCCCGCCAATGACTCTTGCTTCCTCTCCAAACCTGTCTTTGAATGTTTGTGTTTTCCCGGTTGATGTAAAACCAGGTCAGAAACAGGGTCGCTGCGGTCTCCACCAGGGCCAGGGCGCCTCCTTTTCCGAAATCGAGGGAATATTTTACGAGTCTGTAGACTTCCACTTCCAGAGTGGAGTAGCGCGGACCACCCCCCAGAACCAGGACCACGGCAAAACTCATAAAACAGTAGAGAAAAATGAGAGACCCCGCACTGATCATCCCAGGCAGAAGCTGGGGGAGGGTGATGGTTCTGAAAATTCTGCCTTCAGAGGCCCCCATGGTGCGGGCAGCCTGAAGCTGGTTTTCTCCCAGTCCCTCCCACCAGGCGGCAATGAGACGCAGGGCGATGGGAAAGTTATAGAAGACATGGGCCAGGAGGATGGCTTTGAAGGAGTACAATACATCCAGAACAGGTTTATCCCTTCCCATGAGGGCCATCAGGGTTTTGTTGATGACTCCCTGGCGGCCCCAGAAAAGGATAAATCCCAGGACCACCAGGATGGAGGGCAGAATAAAGGGTATGGTGGTGAGGGCTTTCAGTATTTTTTTTCCCGGAAAATCCAGGTGGGAAAGAATCCATCCCCCCGGCAGGGCCACCAGGAGGGACAGGAGGGTACTCAGAAAGGCCTGCCCCATGGTAAAGACAAAGATCCTTCTGTAGTAGGGACTGAGAACAAGCTCTTTCAGCCAATCCAGGGTCCATCTGCTTTCTGACTGAAGACCCTTCATCAGCAGCACGGCTACGGGGAGGTAAAAAGTCAGAAAGAGAAAGAGGATCACCGGAAGGAGACGCAGCTCCCCCGGTTTCATCCCTTTGGGGATTTTCATCAGAGCCCTGATTTCTCAACCCAGGACTGAACCCACTCATTTTCCCCTTTACTGATCTCATCCTTGTCCAGCAG
>NZ_JAQIBL010000061.1 GCF_027859075.1 Oceanispirochaeta sp.
GGCCCAAAATTATACGCTCAATGGGAGCATCCTGTTCGGCCTGGTTTCTCGGACAGAAGGGCATGAAGGTTAGTGAAATGAGAGGACGCCTGTATGAATGGAATGGAATTCCACTGGTTGTCAGCTATTCTCCAAAGCAGGTATTGGATTTTGGAGAGTTGAAGAGGCCTGTCTGGGAAGATCTGAAGAGTCTGCGGAATGTGCTGAATGGGAACTGAGTATCTGGAAGTTGTCTTTAATCTCCCCCTGAAATCCTGTTTTTCCTACTCCCACCCCGAGGGAGAGGAGCGCAGCGCTTCAAACCTGGTGGGTTGCCGGGTTTCTGCTCCCTTCGGAAGGCGTAATCTGAATGGCTGGGTCGTTTCAGCCGGAACTGTTCTGCCTGAAGGTGTCAAAGAAGCCAAGCCTGTATTCAAGATACTGGATCAGCAGCCCTTGTTTGATCAGAACCTTCTGGAACTGGCCCGGTGGATCGCAGATTTTTATCTCTGTTCCCTGGGAGAAGCCCTTTCAATCATGCTTCCCGGTGGCAAGAGGGAAAAGGAGTTGCCTCCTCTCGGACTGGGGGGAGTGGAGGAACAGCATAAAAGGGTTCTCCTGTCGGCGGAACAGGAGGATGCCCGTCAGAAAATTTCAAAGAGCAATGAGTCTTTTCATTACCTTTATGGAATCACCGGATCAGGCAAGACGGAAGTCTTTTTAAGAGTGGCCGAAGAGGTCCTGTCTCAGGGGAAAACCGTGCTTTTTCTGGTACCGGAAATTTCATTGACCCATCAGATGGTGGATGATCTTTCAGGGCGGTTTGATAAGAAACCCGCCGTACTCCACTCCCATCTGACCCCTTCTCAGAAACTGACCGAATGGAGACGGATTCAGTCAGGGGATGCTGTTCTGGTTCTGGGAGCCAGAAGTGCCGTCTTTGCACCTCTGAAAAATCTGGGGCTGATCATTCTGGATGAGGAGCATGAAACCTCATATAAGTCCGGCTCCACCCCCCGCTACCATGGACGCCAGGTCGCCATGAAACGCTGCCGCAGCAGCGGAGCCAAACTGCTTATGGGGAGTGCCACCCCCTCTGTGGAGTCCTGGTCCATGATGGAGCAGGGTGTGTTTCAAAGACATCAGTTAAAAGAGAGACCTGCCGGGGGAGCCCTGCCTGATATCAGGATCATTGATCTGAAGAAGTCAGGCAGCCTCCTTTCTCAGGATTTGATCCAGGCCATGGAAAGGGTCTTGAAGGAAGGAAAGCAGGTCATACTCTTTCTGAACCGGAGGGGGCATTCCTACTATTTTCACTGCCGGAGCTGCGGCTTTGAGATGAAGTGCCGGCAGTGCAGTATTCCCCTGACCTTTCATAAAAACAGAAACAGAATGATCTGTCATTACTGCGGATTTCACGAAAAGCCTCTGACCCTCTGCCCCGAATGCGGTTCCATGGATGTGGGCTATGCCGGATTTGGTACGGAACAGGTGGAGGAGCAGGTGGCAGCCGTATTTCCCGATGCTGTCATGGCCCGTCTGGACACAGACAGCGCCCGGAAGAAGGGTGTTTTACAGGATACGATCAGCCGGTTCAGGGATGGGGGAATTGACATCCTTCTGGGGACTCAGATGGTGGCGAAGGGGCTCAATTTCCCCGGTGTGAAACTGGTGGGAATCGTTCTGGCGGATACCGGCCTGTCTCTACCGGATTTTCGGGCAGCGGAACGATCTTTTTCCCTGATTGTTCAGGTCGCCGGGCGGGCCGGACGTTACAGGAATGACGGGGAAGTCCTTGTACAGACCATGCGTCCCGATAATCCGGCCATCGTCTATGGCTGCGAAGGAAGAATCGAAGAGTTTTATCAATTTGAACTTAATCAGCGAAAGGAAATGAACTTCCCTCCCTTTTCAAGACTCATCCGCATCGTCTACAGAGGCAAACAGGGGAAAAAGGTCCTGGATGCACTTGAGGATCTAAGCGATTTGTTCAGGAAGGCAGGACTTCCGGATGTGATGGGACCTGCAGAATGTCCCCTGGGGATAATAGCAGGGAACTACAGATACCATACCTTGATCCGATGTGAGGAAGATTTTTCGGGAATCCATAAGATAACCGCATCATGCTTGAGCAGAACCGACGTTCCCAGAGGCATGTATCGGGAAATCGATATAGATCCGGTTCAGCTGCTATAAAACCTTAAGATCACTTCCTGACGGGAAAGATTGACTTTATTCACACCTTTTGAGTACTATTTCTATGAGAGGAGCTAATGGACATATATACAATTGATATAGAAAATGAGCTTGCGGTTTTAAGAAAAAAATCCGGACTTGTTACAAATATAGATCAGGAACTGGTGGATTTTACCAATCAAATGGTTCGATCCATTGAAGGCATCGGTATCGGTTTGGCCGCACCGCAGGTGGGAAGAAACGAACGTTTTTTTGTCTGCCATCTGGATCAGATGGATCCTCTTATTTTTATTAATCCGGAGATCATCGGTACCAGTGAAGAACTTTCATCCTATGAGGAGGGCTGTCTAAGCATTCCAGGAATGTATGGAGATGTGAAAAGACCGGCGGTCATACAGATCCAGGCCTGGAATCAAAAAGGGCGGCCTTTCAAGATGGAAGCCGATGGCCTTCTGGCCACGTGTATCCAGCATGAACTGGATCATCTGAAGGGCCTTCTTTTTATCGACTACCTTTCAGAGAGAAAACGGGATAAATTGCTTAAAAGATACCGAAAAACACTGGAACTGGAGGAATCATGAGAATCCTCTTTGCCGGAACCCCGGATATTGCTGTTCCCTCCCTCAACGCTCTGGCGTTCCATTATGATATTGCCGGAGTGTTAACTAATCCGGACAAAGCCCGGGGCAGGGGAAAGCAAGTGCAGTTTTCTCCAGTGAAAAAAGCGGCTCTGGAGCTGGGACTTCCCGTCTTTCAGCCATCAAAACTGACTGCCGATTTCAGAGAAGAAATTCAGGCCCTCTCGGCGGATCTCCTGGTCTGTTTAGCCTATGGCAAGATCTTTTCTCAAACTTTTATGGATTTATTTCCAAAGGGCGGGATCAATCTGCATCCCTCAGGTCTACCGGATTTGAGAGGTCCCTCCCCCCTGAACAGCCTTATCCTCAGAGGAGACAGGGTAGGAGCCATTACTATCCAGTCCCTGGCTAAAGAGATGGACAGCGGCGATATTCTTCTTCAAGTTCCCCTGGTTCTGGAAGAACGGGAAACCACGGCCTCTCTGTCTGGACGGGTGGCTCATGAAGGTGCTGACTGCCTTCTGCAAGTCCTCAGGGACATGGAGGCGGGTAATCTGAAGCCTGTGCCCCAGGACCACAATAAAGCGACATACTGCAGTCTCATCGGCAAAGATGACGGCCTGATGGACTGGTCCCAGTCGGCGGAACAGCTGGACCGAGTTGTCAGAGCCTATACCCCCTGGCCTCACGGATTTACATTTTGGAAGAATCTCAGATTGAATATTCTGGAAGCAAGACCTTATGAGGGGAGTCTTTTTCCCCCGGGAACAGTCAAAGTCGGAGAAGTGGCAGGTCTGGACAAAAAAGATGGAATTCTGATACAAACTGGTGAAGGTCTTCTGGCAGTGACCCGCCTTCAACTTCAGTCAAAAAAAGCCCTGGACCATAAATCTTTTATTAACGGCTCAAAAGATTTTGTCGGTTCGGTACTGGGAGAAGAACATGATCTCTAAAATTAAAGAATTCCTGAAATCACCGGTGATGGACTCACTTCAGGGGAAATCAGATCTGGAAAGCAGGGATGAAAAGAGCTTTTTCCGCCTGGCTCTCATGATGGTACTGGGGACTCTTCTTTTGCTATTCCTCAGCTTTATGATTACTTTTTTTGTATCAGTAAGAGGGGCAGAACAGACTTTGGTTCCAGACGTCACTGGTGAGTTACTGATCGATGGCCTTATCAGCCTGCAGGAAAAAGAATTATATCCCAGGGTTCAGGTTCGCTACACAGAAAATCCCCTCGAGAAGAATCATATCATTTCTCAAGATCCCAAGGCCGGCAGTGTTGTCCGGGCCGGAAAAAGAATAAAACTCATGATCAGCCGTGGAGCCGTTGTGGACAAGGTTGGTTTGTATACAGGACAGAATCTTTCGGATGTAAAAACCCAGCTTCAGTCTCTGTTTGCGTCTTATACACCCCTTATGATCATTCGTGAACCCGTCATCTTTGTTTTTGATGATGCCCCTGCCGGGACCATTCTCGAACAGGAACCCCCTGCGGAAACACCCCTCACCGGTCTGACTGATCTCGTTTTTGTTGTCAGCCGCGGACCAGTGGGAGAAAAGTACAGCATTGATAATTTTGTCGGTCTCAAGTGGATGGATGCGGTGAACAGGCTTATTCGTTCAAATCAGCCCTTTGTTTTTACACAGAAAAAAGAAGAGGTCAATGGCAGAAATTCATTTGTACTGACCCAATCTCCCAAAGCGGGAGATTCAGTGGAGTCGGGTACGAAGATTGAACTGGCCGTAAGTACTCCGGAGAAACTGGCCTCTGATGAAACCTTTGGAATCCTGGAAGCCGCCCTGCCGGAATACCCCGTCTCAGTTGACCTGACAGTCGAGAAGATTGTGGCAGGAGGACGTTCAGAAATCGTCTTTGAAATGAAACACCCGGGCGGTCAGTTTTCAATGCCCTACCGCGAGAAGAAAGGGACCGTCATTTTGATTAAAATATACGATGAGGAAGTCAAACGCTTCACATTAGAATAAAAATCGCAAAATTCCATCAGGGAATAAGGGCAGCCTTAATCAGGCTGCCTTTTTTATCCAGGTATTCCAGCATACTTTCCTGTATACCCTCAAAGAATTCTCTTTCTAATTCTGCCGCTTTTTCACCAATATAGCGGTAATGCCAGCTTTCCCACATATACCCTGTATAGGACTCCATCCCTTTGGGATAGCTGAGGGAAAAACCATAGCGCCAGGCATTGTTTTCAAGCCATTTCCCAGCATCGGTATCTGCAAATGAATCGTCAATACACCCGAAATCCAAAGTCGTTCCCAATTGATGCTGAGATTTTCCAGGCCTGGCGGAATAGCGGTCTGCTGCTTCCTGTCCATCCTTTTCAACGTAACGATTATACAAACCTTCCTGGTAGTCATAGGATCTGTAAGAGGAGGAAATGAGCAACTCAATCCCTTCCATTCGTGCTGCTTCTGTCATGGCAAGAAGGGAAGGGATCATGACTTTTCTGAGTCTATGACCCGGACGGGAGAGGTATAATCCACCGCGGTAATCATCAAGATGAGCTAAATCGTGAGGTTCGTCTTCACGGCCTAATCCCACTTTTTTGTTCACCAGGCGAATCAAATCCTGATTTTCAACGCTTACTGTCGTCAAAAGCTGTAAGAAATATTCCGGTCTTTTTGCTATGCCCGCGATAACACTCTCAGGTAAACCCTCTGTGAGAGAAGGAATATCTTTCTCAGTAAAACTGAAGGAGGGATGAAGTCGTTCAGAAACCTGGGG
>NZ_JAQIBL010000062.1 GCF_027859075.1 Oceanispirochaeta sp.
GTAATATATGACTTATTTGCTTTTTTGCCCTGTCTGAACCCGTTTCAGGAGGTAGAACTCCCATCCCTGTTGAAGGCAAAGGGCCGATACCGCTGACGAGATAATCCCGCTGCCACCAATTATTAATGCTTTCACCCCAATTTTCTCCTCTCGTTTTTCCAAAATAGACAATGCTTTGCCTGTGTTTTAAAATCTTCAGGGTAAAATATTCCCGGCGGCCAGGTAAATTTCATACCATTCCTCACGGGTAAGGCTTATATCCATTGCTTTTATACAGTCTTTCAGGCGTTGTCTGTTCATTGTTCCCGTTACGGGCTGCATCTTTGCCGGATGCCGCAGCAACCAGGCGAAAGTTATTGTGACATTACTGACGCCGTATTTCCCGGCAATCTCATCAATTTTTTTGTTCAGCTCCGGAAATTTCTCATTATCCAGAAAGACACCCTCGAAGAATCCGAACTGGAAGGGCGACCACGGCTGAATCGTTATATCATTGAGGCGGCAGAAATCCAGTACACTGGCATCTCGATTCACAGCACCATCGTCCAGCATATTGACATGCAATCCCTGAGTAATCATGTTAGCGTTGGTGATGCTGAGCTGAAGCTGGTTTGCCACGAGGGGTTGTTTTACAAATTTCTTTAAAAGCTGTATCTGCATGGGATTCTGGTTGGAAACACCAAAATGTCGTACCTTGCCGCTTTCGTGCAGAATATTAAATGCCTCGGCAACTTCCTCCGGTTCTACTAATGCATCAGGCCGATGGAGGAGCAAAACATCCAGATACTCTGTTCTCAGACGACTCAAACTTCCCTCAACTGATGCCAGAATATGTTCCTTCGAAAAATCAAAGGCAACGTCTGGCCGTATGCCGCATTTTGATTGCAGGAAAATCTTCTCCCGCTTGTCATTGTTCATATGAGCGGCTTCGGCAAAAATGGCTTCGCAATCCCCTCCTCCATAGACATCAGCATGGTCAAAGAAGGTTGCTCCTCCCTCTATCGCTGTTTGAATAAACCCCTCGGCTTCACTCTTTTCCAGTCCGTTTATACGCATACATCCCACTGCAATTGCGGGGACTTCCAGACCCGATGTTCCTAATGGTATCTTTTTCATCTTTTCACTTCCTTTTTTTGTGTACTCGGTAGTTCTTTCACAGACTTAACTATGCTTCTTGACATATGGCCGGACAAAATTACAAAATAATGGTAAACCTTAGCGTTAACGTTAAGTCAAGAGTTTTAGATAAAGAAAAGGGAAGGTCATTTTATGGGATATACAGTGAAAACGGTTGCGGAAAGAACCAACCTGAGTCCGAATACCTTACGGTATTATGAGAAAGAGGGATTACTTCCTAGTATAAAGCGAACGAAAAGTGGAATTAGACATTATTCTGATGAAGATTTGGAATGGCTGGGTTTAATCTGCTGTTTAAAAAATACAGGTATGTCCATTAAGCAGATTCGTGATTTTGTCGATCTGAGTTTGCAGGGATCTGCAACTCTCAAAGCCAGATGCGAAATGCTGGTTGATCATAAGAGAAGTGTAGAAAAACATATTGAGCAAATGAATCTGCATCTTGAAAAGGTCACACATAAAATTGAATTTTTTACAAAACAATATGAGGATTTTACGTCATAAGATACAGGCAGCCCTTCAAGTCCCAGAATGATTGAATATATCAGCGATAAAATCAAATAAACCTGACAGTGGATATCATTTTTGCTAATGATTGAAGTTAAGAAATGACTATTCTTCTGCTTCTTATCATTATGAAATAAGAAATCTAATATTGTGATTCTAGAAGGAAATCTGGTCCGTGATCCCGAGGCCAACCTGACCCCCAAGGGGACTCGGGTTGGCAAGTTTTCAGTAGCCAGCAACAGATTCTACAAATCTCATTAGGTGATTGTATTAGGATGAACTATATTTCAAATAGTTATGATACAGTCAAACATTCTTCCTCACCACTTTTCAAATTCACATTTTTCATATACATATATATACAAGTAAGGATGAGGGAATGTGCAAGTGACTAAAAAACAGATGGTAGCCGACTGGGTTAAGAAGAGTATCCGATCCGGGGTCATTCAACCAGGAGACAAAATTCCATCCGAAAGTGAAATTACGGAACGATTCGGAGTTTCTCGTGGATCTGTTCGGCAAAGTATTCAGATATTGGTTACTGAAGGAATTCTGGAAAGTCGTCAGGGCATTGGAACATTCGTCTGTAATGCTCCCCGTAGTGAATCATCAACACTTGCATTTGTCTGCTATCGGAATTATTCCTATATCTTTCCGGAAATGATTCACGGATTTAATTCAGTTCTTCAAAGAAATAGAAGGCGGATGATTCTTGGAGAAACCCGATATGGCCTGGATTTAGAACGGAAAATACTCCTTGATTTAATAGAGAATGGAGTCTCGGGAATAGCCATTACTCCTGTAGAAGGGGATCAGGGACAAAATAACCTGGAGCTCTTTGAGAAAATCGAAAACAGAGGAATCCCTATCGTACTTCTTGATAACGATTTGGGCTGTGATCAGCTTGATTCAGTCGTGCAGGATGATTTTCTGGGAGGCAGACAGGCAGGAGATACTCTTATCAATCAGGGGCACAGGCGTATCGGAATCGTTTATAGTACGAATTATCATCCTAAGCTTCAGCGGATGAAGGGGGTAAAAAACGCTCTGAATTCCGTTGGACTGGAGCTGGAAAGTCGACATATTGTAGGGATAAAAGGGCAATCTTCGGCTAGGAGAGCCTATCTACAGATTAGAAATTATGTTTACAATTCTAAAAATCTACCCACTGCCTTTGTCTGCAGCAGCGATGATGAGGCTCTTATGCTAATGAGGAATTTAAAACGGAGAGGTATGAAAATCCCGGAGGATGTTTCAATTATTTCATTTGATAATTCGGAAATCAGTCGCTTAAGCCGGCCTACATTGACGACCATGGATCATCCCAGTATGCATATGGGAGAGCTTGCTGCCAATGTTCTGATAGGACGTCTCGCTATATCGGGCTTCCGGACCCATACGCGTATTGTAGTAGAACCGAATCTGATTTCCCGCAAGTCTATTACTGGAATTTCTGTCGAATGACCTGATCGACAAAAGATTCTCCATCAAAAACAGTTTTTTCTACACGGGGAAGGTTGGGAATGTCGATTCCTGAGAATGAGTGAGCATCTCCGTATTGTGGCAGCCATTCGGACTGTTTCTCTATGAATTTAAAAGTCATATCCCTGATTGAATTTATACTCATCGATGATGCCGTTATGGGGTCATGACACATGGCCCGGACGAGGTCTTCAGGATTTCCCGATAAAGCAGCATCTGTCATCAATTCATTACTAACAGTATGTGTCAGGCTCATTGAAAGAACCTCTCTGGGGATTTGGGTGGTAGCGGCGGGAATCCAGCAGCCGCTGCTCTGAGATATCTCAGTTTCAACAATGGCAGAGCGAGGCATATTCGATATTCTACCCTCTTTATTCGTGACATTTCCAAATATAGGATTCGAAGATTTATTTTGATCTTTATTTACTGCCTCATTCCGGAGTATTCGAACGAGAGAATGGCGGCTTACAGGAAATCGTTCAGGCTTTGCTGTTTTAAGAAAATTCATCTGGCCCAATTGTTTGTGGAGTAAGCTGTTGACTCTCGGATAAATACCAGTTCTTCCAGCATAACCAGACGCAAGGTAAGATTTTCTGCTGGTTTCAGAGTTTCGAAACCAGGGAAGCATATCACTGAGCTGACCGGAAGACTCTGAACAAAAGTAACCAAAAGTTTGAAGAATTTCAGCACGGACACGTTCCTTGCCTGCAATATTCGGATTGAGAATGGCCCTTCGGAGTTCTTCATATAAATTTTCCCCATGCTTGTCTTCCAGACTTACAAGCCAGGACATGTGATTGGTACCTGCCAGTTTAAAACGGAGTATATCCACATTCAGCAGAGATTTAATTGAGTCTAACATTGCCGCAGGCCCGTCACATAATCCTATATGACGGTGCCAGTTTTTCCGTTCGAAGACCATACCGGCAGGCCCAAGAGGATTCACATAGTTGATGATCAGACTGTTCGGGGCTAATTCTTCCAGATCCCTTCTCAGTCCGTCAAGTACTGGTATGACTCTCTGTGCCCGCATGACTGCTCCGGGACCCAGGGTGTCACCGATACACTGCCCCACACCAAAGTGAAGTGGAATCTTGTGATCAAGAGCAGATGCTCTGAATCCTCCGATGTCGAACATCGTAATGACAACCTGACAACCCTCAACGGCTTCACGGCTGTTCCGGGTAACCAGGACTGTTAAGCTATTACTCCTGCAAGGGTATGTTCGCCGGGCATAGTCAGCCACAATCCTGGTATGATCTATATGGAGGGACATCAAACGAAGCTCCAGATCGGTTTCTGTAAATTCCTGGAGTATTTCATCAATGACCTTTTTTCCGATACTGAGACTACTTGCTCCAATGATGGCAATTCTGAACATAGAAATATTTTACCCTTTTTTCCTTGCGGTGTGGGGTAGTTTATGGTATTTTCATGTTAATACAACATGTTTATACAGCATGTATATACAAGACTGTATGGAGGAATACATGATAATCAGTTTTCATACGGATGCATTCAATTCAGCTGTATTCAGTTTTGAAAAGGCATTGCAGTGGGCTCAGGCCAATGATGTCCGGAGGATTGAATGCGGTGTTATCGAAGGAGTGTCCTGGATTCACGGATTAGGATACTTCCCTCATATCTCATTGACTGAAGATCCGGTTATGCTCAGAAATAAAATGTTGTCTTATGGAGTCCAGTTTTCTCAGATTGATGCTGCCTATCCTCTATCAGGAAAAGATGGCCCTCACCTGGGTGTTCCCTATGTTCTGAAATCCATATCCTGGGCAAAGTTGGCCGGATGTCCGAATATTGCAACGACCGACGGTTTGTTGAAGCCTGAAGGACTCAATGATGATGAGGCTCTGGAACAGATGAAACGCAGCTATGGAACGATTATTGAAGCGGCGGAAGCCAACGAAATTACCATTAATATTGAGATTCACGGTTACTTCACTACTAATCCTGACATGATTGAGAAAATGCTTGCATTTGGGAAAAGTGACTATTTCGGGTTAAATTTCGATACTGGCAATTCATTTATATCGGGTCAGAATCCGGTTACATTCTGCCGCAGGTTTCTTGACCGGGTAAATCATGTGCATATCAAAGATGTATCCAAGAGTCTGGCTGCAGCGGCACGGGGGAATGATACTGGAATAGGCATTAGTCATTGTGCCATTGGAGACGGAGTCAATGCTGATAATATACGGGAAATTCTCATTATGCTTCGGGATTATGGATATGAAGGTGTATTAAGCCTGGAATGCGAAGGGCAGGGAGGTCCCTTGATAGAAAAGTCACTCTCATGGCTCCGTTCGACACTGACCGAACTGAATATAAAGGAAATAAACATCTAATATGGAGGATGATACAATGAAAAGAAATGGAATGAGTTGGGTGATTCTTATTGAACTGATGGTACTGACTCTCGTGCCTATGGGCCTTTTTGCCAATGGGGATGCGGATACCAATGATGATGGAAAACTGGTGTACGGATATGTCACTCCAGGGCCTGACTATTGGTACAAAAAAGATGTAGACGGATTCGTCTATGCCGCCGAACAGGCTGGTGTGGAGGTACTGGTTCTAAATTCCGACTATAATGCGGAAAAGGAAATCTCCAACATCGATTCTCTGATAAATCAGGGTGTGGATGGTATGTGTATTTTCACCTTTAACCAAAATGGTGCCAATATTGCAGCAGACAAATGTGCCGCGGCAGGGATTCCACTGGTTGTTACTGATAATGTAGGACAGGTTTTGAAGAATGACTCTGATGTTGTTGCTGCCATCGATTTTGATTGGTCCGCCATGGGAAAAGATATGGCGGCACATCTTGCCAATAATTATCCCGGTGAAAACATCGCTGTCATCATGGGTATCCTGGAGCATATTCCTGTTCAGATGTTTCTGGCAGAATTCGAACCTGAAGTCAAACGTCTGGGCAAGAACGAAATTGTTGCTGTCAGGGACGGACGCTATAATCCAGAGGAAGCGATGAACCAGGCCCAGGACCTGGTTCAGTCCGGAGTCGATTTTTCTCTTCTGTTCATCTTCAACGATGAAATGGCAGCATCAGTTGTCAGGGGATTGAAAAACGATGGAGTCCTCAATGATCCCATCAAAGTATTCACAACAAACGGTGCGCCTTATGGCATAGAATTGATGAAACAGGGTGACATCAAGTACTCCATCAGTTCCTCCCCCGGTTGGGAAGGTTTTATCTCTTTTCTTGCTCTTCATGCCTATGTTAAAGGGGTGAAAACAGATCTCAACCAGCAAATTATCCTGCCGATTGCAGGTATCACAGACGCAACAATCGATGATAAGACAAAGGTCATCCCATGGGAAATCGATCCGGTTTGGCTAGATCTTACCGCTACGTATTTCCCCGAATACAACGGGTTGTACTAGAGTGAAAAGAATGAACCGCATCCGCATTCCGATTGCGGTTCATTCCATATTTAAAGATGGAAAATAAAATGAATGAAGTTCTGCTAAGCGCCAAAG
>NZ_JAQIBL010000063.1 GCF_027859075.1 Oceanispirochaeta sp.
ACTTAAATCTCTTTGATATCAAACAATTGAAAACGAATTCACCAAAAGAGTATTTTCGATTACGGAAAGGAAAATATAGAGCAGTATTTACTATAGAAGACCAAGATTTTTATGTCCATGCAATCACTAAAAGATCGGAGGTTTACAGAAAATGGCCGTAATCAGTGTTCGTTTAAATGAAGACGAGGAAAAAATCCTTGCCTTTTTATCAGAATATTTTCACGAAGATAAATCATCTCTATTCAAAAAATCTATGTATGAGTTATATGAAGACATACAGGATATTAAATTTATTGAAGATCATATTGAAAACAAAGAAAACCCAGAATTTATTTCTGCGGAAGATTTACTGAATTAACTATTCATGGCAAAGAAGAAGAAAATTCAGCCTAAATCTTGTTTGTCAGAAAATAGTTTAAAGCACTTGCCATATCCAACCAGACTTTTTAATAGTGGGAATGAAATGGGGGGTCATAAGAAATGAGTTGTACCTGTCGTTAACTGCGGGTATGCAGGATCAAGGAGGACCACCTTTCTGCCACACCTTGAGGGCTTCTCTGACGGAGCGGCTCATTTCTCTGCTGAAATCACTGTCAAATTTACGGGTGTATGTATGCTGCCCCAGGTTTCGAGCACCATTTTTGTACTGAATCCCCTGGGTTAAGGCCTTGATCATGGGAGCATACATCCTGCCATAATCATCACTGTCCAGCCGCCTGTAGGAATCTTTAAAATGCACAAACTCCTGTTCAAAACGAATCTGAGGCTTTTGATCTTTATACATGCCGGGGGGAGTACCAAAGCAGAGCATGGTGATGGGAAAGACATAATCCGGCAAATTAAACATCCTGCGGTGCTCTTCATAATTCTCCATGATATCCCCGATATAACAGGAACCCAGCCCCAGGGATTCGGCGGCCACAACGGCATTCTGAGCCGCAATCAGAGCATCACAGCAGGCTAAAAGAAAATCACCCTCTTCGGGATGCCTCAATGTTCGGCCCTGTTCCTGACAAAATCCTTCCACATCAGATGCCAGGAAGTAATCAAAAGACCGCTGATAGTCTGCCAAAAAAAGGAGGACAAAGGGAGATTTAGCGATGAAGGGCTGTTGGTCACAGGTCACCACCAGACGGTCTTTCAGGCTCTGATCCTCTACCTCAATCATGGTATACAGCATCATATTCCCTGCAGTGGGTGCACGCATGGCAGCCTGGATGATGCTGTCTTTCTGCTCCCTGCTGACACCATCCTCTGCGTATTGACGCAGGGATTTCCTGTTGTTGATAAGTTTCATGGTTTTATTCATGATGACATCTCCTCTCAGACTGTCAATTCCAGACGGTTTCCATCGGGATCAAGTACTGCGGATTCATAATAACCGTCACCCGTTTTTCGGGGTCCGTCGGATATAACAAATCCATCTTTTTGCAAAATATCAGCAGTATTAGTATATTTCTGATGGGACCTGGCGGAAAAGTAATACTCATAAAAATGGCGGATTTTTTCAAGGTCCTGTGTCCATATCACGATATGATCAATTTTCATATTCTCTCCTGTTATTAATTAACGTATAAGATGATGAGGTATCGGAACCCAAACTACCTTTCCCTTCGGATCAAGCGATGATATCAGAGCCGCCGTCAGGAATCTTGTCAGGATCTGCGGAGACAAGGGCGGTCTTGTTGTGGGACCGACTCATGTTCTGGAACCGGAAGTCCCCTGGGAGAACCAGGAAGCCATGCTGGATGAAATCAGGATTTTGAACGGAGAGTAAAGGAAATACTCCGGATTGTCTCACCCTTTACAAGATCAGGAACAATTCGTCTTGTGATCGGTTCATTTGAGACAGCGGATATGATATCGTTCAGTAAAGCAACGGACATTTTTCCAAGTTCGTCCCTCACATTGCTCCAGCATGTCCATTGTATATCAGAAGAAAACCATTGATCTTCGAGAAGTACAGCAGAAATATCTTCCCCCAGAGTCAGTCCCATTTCATTGCATAATTCCTGAAGCCTTATCGCCAGAGATTTCCTCTCCAGAAAAAATAAAGTAATTCCTTGTGACATACATGCTTCAATATCCATGGAAGTCAATGAATCCTCAAGAATGATTGTCCTGCAACTCAGTTCCGGCCAATAGTCCATGCTGGTATTCAAGGCCTTCTGACGGTCTTCATATGGTTCCTGGTTCCCCAGTTTCCGTATGTAAGAAACCTTCTTATGACCTAGATTATAGCTGTATTTTACAAGTTCAAAAATAATTGAATCATAATCATAGTTCACCATATTTACTTTCCGGCCCATCATATCCCTTCGTCCGATAAAAACTAAGGGGAAACCATCATCAATGAGACGCAGAAGTGTTTCAGTATGTCTTTTTATTCCTATCAGGATGCCGCCATCTCCCAGCTTAAGTCTATTTAAATCGACCTGTTCCTGTCTGTCCGTTTCTGTTCTGAATTTTTTATTTGTTATCAGGAGCAGGTCAAACCCGGTTATCTCCGCCTTCTTTTCTATACCCAGTAGAAAGGAATAAAACTCACTTTCTGCAGCAAAGGGAAATGCAGCCTCATATGTAAAAACTGAAATGATATGGCTTATCCCTGTCACAAGACTTTGAGCCGCCGGACTGGGCATATATCCCAGATCTTTTACAGCTTTTCGAATTTTTTCCTGGGTTTCCTTCCCGACCCTTATTCCTTTTCCTACATTGTTATTGACTACAGCAGAGACAGTGGATGGAGAGACTCCTGCATACCTGGCAACATCTTTTATACTGGTTTTCTTTTTCATTAATATCCTGAATTTAATGGCATTGATGTCTCTCAATCCAAAGGAAGAAAGGCATTCTGTTTCCTTAAAAGATCCTGAATCTCTTTGTAATCCAGTTCTGCAAATGACTTCTTTGATCGTACAGCGATCACTGAGGCTGCTCCTCCGGCATGACCGATCGCTCCGGCTCCCGGAGTAGTCCTGAAGGCTGCCTGTGCTTCAAAGTCGCCGGAAATACAACGACCCACGGTAATCAGATTTCCTACTAGCTTATTTACAAGGGCTCTGTAGGGAATTGTATAATAATCTCCCCAGGCAAGATGGGAGCTAAAAGTATCTTCCCCTGTTGGACTATGAACATCTATGGGATAACCATTACAAACAACAGCATCTTCAAATTTTCGTCCTTCAAGAATATCATCTTTAGTGATCCTGTACAAACCTTCGATCTGTCTGGACGAACGGATTCCAATGGAAGGACCGGTAAACTCTAAAACTGCATTTTCAAAACCTGAAATATACTTCCTGAAGAACCTTGCCAGCTCATGAGCCTGCTTTCGACCTTCCACTTCCCCCTTTGATAAATCAAAAGGATTTGTTGAATCCAAGCCGGTAATACGGGATGTATTAATGATAACTTCACCGGGATTATTAGTTTCAAAGAACAGGATATCTTCTCTTGTAAAGGTAAAATCACCCGAGGCCCTGGCATTCTTGAGGGTTTGTACAAAACCTCCGATAGACAGCCTCTCGGCCTTATCAATGATGCTCGTATCACCCTTTAAACGGGGAAACTCCTCTGGATGACTATGTATATAGCCTCTGACCTTACTCATATCAACACCATACATCCGCACTTTCATTGTCAATGGCTGACTCATTCCATCGGATTCACGGCCTTTTGTGCACTCCACTCCGGACCAGGCTGAAAGATCAGCATCCCCCGTAGCATCGATATAATAGGAGCCTTTTATTGTTGATAATCCTCCTTTGTTGCAGATGGTTAAACTCTGTATCATACCAGAATCCAGTTGAACATCGGCCAGCATGGTATGGTACAAAAGATGTCCCCCCGCTTCAAGAAACATGGATTCCAGGGCCCATTTCATTCCTTCCAGGTCAAAGGGAGTTACCGTATATGTATAACCCGTCGTATCAAAGAGATGCCCCGGGGATAGATTCTCCTTCTTCAAGCGATCTATGAGTTCCCCCGTAATTCCCTGAATAACCTGTTCACTGCCGGAATGAAAAGTCATCATCGGCCCGACACCAGCTCCGGTGAGCATTCCTCCCAGAAATCCGTTCTGGTCAATGATCAGAGTCTTAATATTCTCTCTGGCAGCTGAAATCCCGGCTATAGCACCGGAGATGCCACCGCCCACTATAATTAAATCAAAATCGTTCTTCACTGTTTTCATCCTTTCAGCCCAGAGAAAGCCATAGCGTTGATTATTTTTTTCTGAAAGATGACATAGACAATCAATATTGGCAGAACAGAGGCTGTCGCTGCAGCCAGCTGAAGGTGCCACTGAGGTAATCCATAGGAATCATTAAAATTGGCAAGAGCCAGGGGAATTGTAAAAAGAGAGATGTTGTCATTAAAAACAAGTGGTTCCAGAAAACTGTTCCAGCTGTACAAAAATGAGAGTATGGCTGTAGCACTGAAAACAGGAGTAGAAATGGGAACAATTATCTTTACAAACGTATTAAATGGTGTTAATCCATCCAGATTTGCCGCCTCTTCCAGTTCATCCGGAATCGTTATAAAAAATTGCCTTGTCATAAAAGTGGTAAAAGCACCCTGAGCCCCGAAAATAGGAATGAGAATCAGAGGAATATGTGTATCTATGAGGGAGAGGCTTTTCATAAAAAAGAAGTTTGGTATAAGAGTGACTTCAATCGGCATCATCAGAGCACTAAGCAGAAGAAGAAATAATACATTTTTTCCCTTGAACTTCATCTTGGCAAAGGCATATCCAGCCAGGCCTGAAATGAATAGATTCCCCATTGTCACCAGAGAGGCAATGTAGAGGCTGTTCAAAAACTGCTTTGCAAAAGGCTGATATGCAAAAGCTTCTGTGTAGTTACTCCACTTCCAGCTGACGGGGAGTAAACGAGGCATACCAAAAATCTGATCAGGAGTATTCAATGAATTGATCATCATCCACCAGAAAGGATAGACAAAGGGAATCACAAGAAGCGTCAGAATAATATACTGACCTATTTTTGGAGCCATGCGGGTCATTGTCGACCTGTTGAAGGATACGGGATTACTAATTTTCATAATGACTGATCCTTTTGCGGGTACTCCATTGAATCGCCGTCAAAACTAATACAAAGACAAAGAGTACCAATGCGACAGCACTGGCATATCCATACTGAAAAAACTGAAATGCCTGATAGTAGATGTAGTACACCAGGACCATTGTAGAATTGCTTGGTCCTCCTGCAGTGAGAAGGAGGATGGTATCAAAGACTTTCAACGATCCGATGACTGTAATGATGGTAACCATTAAAAGTGTCGGCATTAAAAGAGGGACCGTGATTTGAAGAAAGATCCTGATTCTTCCTGCCCCATCGATCCGGGCTGCCTCATAATAATGCTGAGGAAGATTCATAACTGCAGCCAGAAAAATAATCACATTCATTCCCAGATTTTTGAGAACTCTATTGATGATGACGCTGAACATGGCCCAACCCGGTTCAAACAGCCAGTTCGGCCCCTGAATACCGATGATTCCCAATAAAGCGTTGACTGCCCCCTGTTCTCCTCCCTGAAGGAGAAATTTCCAGACAATCGCCCAGGCGACAGCAGAAGTAACAACAGGTGAGAAAAAGAGTGTTCTGAAGAACCCCACACCCCGAAACTGCCTGGATAACATAATGGCAATGGCTAAAGACAATAGTATATTGAGAGGTACCTGTCCCAGGGAAAAGGTGATTGTATTCCCTATGGTTTTCCAGAAAATGGGATCATGGCGAAACATTTTTGAAAAATTCTGAAGACCCACAAACTGATTGATTCCTGTTAATAGATTTCTGTCCTGAAAGCTGTAAACAAGTACAGCAATGAGCGGACCTAATACAAACAGAAGGTATCCAACCATCTGAGGGGCTATAAAAATATAAGGTGTTACTTTTTTTTTGTGAATTCCGGTCATTTCATCCCCTGATATATTTTTAATTTTATCAGGAAAGAACCTGGTACAGCCAGGAATCTTCCCTGATAAATCCTTACATCTGTGCTTTTATGGCTTTTGCAAGATCATCTAGAATGGATTTGACATCCGCATCTTTATTCCAAAGCCGATCAAATTCACCGGTAGCAGCCAGAGAGATCTGAGGAAACTTTTCATGGTAGGGAAGAACCTGTCCTGTTTTGAGTCCGGGTATGACCGTACTGATCATGCTTTCCATAGAAATATCGGGGTTTCCCGTTACAAATTCGGAGGAATCCATGATGGACTTTCTAGCTGGAGGCCAGTACTTTGCCATTTGTGCCACATTTTTCTTATTGGTCATGAAGGCAACAAAGGCACTGGCTGCCTCAGAGTGTTTCCCGGCAGAAAAGGCGACAACCGCAGCCTGGCCTATTGTGTTTGAACTAGTGCTCCCGGCAGGTCCTTGAGGCAGAGGAGCAATATCCCATTCCCAGGTCACATCTTTCAACTTTGAAACACGACTGATTTGTCCTGTTGTCATTGCAGCACTTCCGGCATAAAAATCGCTGAGATCTCCAGGAGGAACAACACTTTTATCCCTGTAAACCATGTCATGAAAGAGCTGCACTGCTTTGACAGCTTCAGGTGAATTAATGGTAACATTTCCATTCTGTTCCCAGGCATCGCCACCATATCCTCTGATCATAGGAATAAGATTGTGCCAGACACGGCTGCTGTATGCGGCTCCATCAAT